>DASRSF010000040.1:0-10595 GCA_035656615.1 Vulcanimicrobiaceae bacterium
AAGCTTGCAAACCGGGGAATCACGCGCGCCAGGGCTGCGAGCGTAACTTGCGCGATAAATATTGCCGCGATTGCCGGTGCGCAAACGAGCAATGCCGCTTCGACGATTGAGAGCGGCAACGCAACGGCATACGCGTAAAGCGCTCGTGCACTAGGCACCGTGCCGGGCGGAAGCGTCGAAAAGCTTCGAACAAGCGCAACGATTACGATCCGGTAACCGCCGAGCAAGAACAGACCGCTGGTGAAAACGAGCGCAGCAACACGGCCGAAGGCCGATGCGGCAAAGAACTGCGCACTCGGCACGCTGCCGCGAATGCCGGCGTAATCATCCAAAACCCGGCCGCCGGCATATGCGCCGTCGTACAGAATGGACGCTGCCATTCCGATAGCGGCGCCGATTCCGAATTCCAGAGCGGCGGCCATGACGAATGCCGCACCGCCATTCGGAACACCCGAATGCACCGTAGGTGCCAAGGCCAGTGCAATGAAAAGAGCGATTGCCGCTCGCACCGGAGCCGGAACGGACGGATGAGAAAATCCCGGGGCGCGCGATATGAATCCCGCGCACCGCGAAAAAACGAGCAACGCGGTGCCCGTCATTCGCCGACCAATGCTGGGATCGATCGCAAAGCATCGGAGAACAGTCCGGCGCAAACGTGCATTCCAAATTCGCCGAACAGCGAAATCAGCACGGCAACGGCAAGCAACTTGGGCAACAACGCAAGAGTCTGTTCTTGAACTTGCGTCGCGGCCTGAAGCACCGCAATTGCGGTGCCGGCTAACGTGGCGATGCACAACACCGGTAGCGACAGCAGCGCCGCTACGAGCAACGCTTCATGCAACAACCCCGCAAACGCAGCCACATCGCCAGGTTAGCGGGCCGATGTTGCCGTGGTGTTACCGCGGAGTGAACGTTCTCCAAGCCGTCGCTGCGAGAAGTGCGCTGACGATAGCTCGGGTCGCCGGCGATTTGTTGAGCGTGTAAAAGTGAACGCCGGGGGCTCCCCGGCGCAGCAAGTCGGTACATTGCAGCGTCGCGTACGCTACGCCGAGCTCTTCGACCGCCTTTGGCTGATCGCGTCGCAAATCGAGTTCGGCTAACAGTTTCGGGGGAATGGTGGCCCCGCACATCGCGGTAAACCGCTGAATCTGCTCGTAATTCGTGATCGGCATGATGCCCGGCAGAATGGGAACCGTTATGCCGGCTGCACGCGCACGATCCACAAACGTAAAGTAGCGGTCGTTATCGAAGAATAGTTGCGTGATAAGGAAGGCGGCTCCGGCTTCCACCTTGCGCTTACAGTTGTAGAGATCGTCCTCCAAACTGGCCGCTTCAACGTGTTTCTCGGGGTAACAGGCGCCGCCGATGCAAAAATGATAGTTTCGTTGGATCATCGCGGCCAGCTCGTTGGCATGGCTGAAGCCACCAGGCGGCGTTTCGAACACCGAAGCGTCACGCGGCGGATCGCCGCGGAGCGCCAGCACATTTTCAATACCCGCCGCCTCGATCTCGTTAAGCGTAGCGCGCAGATCGGCGCGCGAACTGCCTACACAAGTGACGTGTGCCATAACCGTGAGGCCGATGTCGTTTTGGATTTGCTTGGAGACCTCGATGGTGCGGGCACGCGTTGAACCCATGGCGCCGTACGTAACAGAAACGAACGCCGGGCGCAGCTCGCGCAGGGTCGCTGCCGTTTCGAGCAAGTGCGCATACGCTTCGTCGGTACGCGGCGGAAAGAATTCGAACGAGAAAAACGGCCGCTGGCCCTCAAGCGCCTCGCTAATTCGCATGCCCGCAAGGGTTATCTAAAGCGCGTTATGACGCCTCCGCAGACAAAAGCCCAACCGTTATATCTGGCCACAACTAGGCCACGTAGTGTAAAAATTTCGAGCATCTTGTCGAAATGGGCCGGGCCCGTTCGACGTATGGTTAGAACGCATCCATTTCCGAGGAGAACGACATGAAGGTGGTCTCAATTTTCACTCTCGATCCGGCGACCGCGAGGCCGCCCACCCCCGAAGAGCAAGAGCGCATGGGTCAACTGATAAGCGAGATGCGCGCGAAGGGCATCCTCATCGAAACCGGCGGCCGGGGCCCCGGCGGCGACATGCTCGAACTGCGTGTCGCGCGGAAAAATGGGTCCTATAACGTCACGGACGGTCCATTCGCGGAAGCCAAGGAAGTCGTGGGCGGCTTTGCCCTGATGGATCTGCAAGATCGCGATGACGCCATAGCCTGGTCGAAGCGGTTTCTCGAGATCGTCGGCGGCGATGCGACCTGCTATTTGCACGAAGTCGAAATGGCGCCGTAGTCATGCAGGTACTCCGCACGATCGTTCGCGTCCTAATCGGTTTGCTGTTCATTTTAGCAGGCGTAATGACGTTTTTCATTGCCCCCCCGCCCCAACCCGGTTTAGCCGGCGCAGTTAGTGAAGCGCTCTACCACTCGCACTGGTCGTACTTCGTTGCGGCTGCACAGCTCGTGCTGGGCGTACTGCTGGTGACGAACCGCTACGTGCCGCTTGCGCTGACACTGCTTTTCGCATTTCTATACAATAGCTTCGCGTACCACTTGGGAACCTCGGCATTCTTGTTACCGATTCCGATCGTTATAGCGGCACTAGCAGTGTTCATCGGCTGGCCGTACCGCGCGGCGTTCGCCGCGCTTTTCCAGGCGACCCCGGAGCGCGGCGTTGCCGATATGCGACGGGCGGAGCATTAATCGTCATGCTCGCTACGCGTTTCTCTTATCGAAAACTGGAGACGACGCCTCCGCAGACAAGCGCCCAGCCGTCCACCATGACGAACAGCAGCAGCTTCACCGGCAGCGACACGACGGGCGGGCTGAGCATGAACATTCCCAATCCCATGAGTATCGCCGCCACCGCAAAGTCGATAGCGACAAACGGTAGATACAGTGCAAAGCCTATTGCGAAACCATCCCGCAGTTCGCCTACCACAAACGCCGGAATGAGCACGGTAAGTGGCACACGCGCGGGCGACTGCTCGTCCACGTGGGCCGCGCGGGCGAAGAGCACAATGTCCGCCAGACGCGTTTGATGCGTCATAAATTCCCGCAGCGGCACAATGGCCCGGGTAAGGCATGTACCTTGCGCGATCTTACCTTTCGCGTACGGTTCTATCGCATCGTGCGAGATGCGGGTGAACGTCGGATTCATGATGACGGCGGTAAGCACGAGGGCAAGGCCGGTCAGCACCGTGTTGGGCGGAAGTGCCGCGGCGCCAATCGCCGATCGCACGAGCGACAACACCACAATGATACGCACAAACGAGGTGCACATCACTAAGAGAAATGGCGCAACCGAGAGCATCGTCAGGGAAGCCAGAACATCAAGCGGCATACTCGCCGCGTTGCGCCCGGCCAGCGCTGAAAGCACGTCCATTGCTTTAGCTGGTCAGTACGTGCGTAATGTGAATACCGAATTGGTCTCCAACCGCTACGATCTCGCCGCGTGCGATCGGTTTGCCGTTCGCTAAGAGATCGATCGGCGCGGAAACGCCCGTATTGAGTTCAATCACCGACCCGTTTCCAAGCTCGAGCAGATCGGAAAGGCGCAACGTGCAGCTGCCTAATTCCGCCGTCAATTCGACAGGAAGGTTCATCATAAGATCGACATTCCGCTCGCCCGGGTCCTCGCGTTGCGCCGTACCGCTCATCGCGCCGCCTCTACGCGAAGCGCACGCTGCGAGCCGGCCGCACCGGGAACGCCCCGCGCGACGTGCGTACCCGCAATGGCAAGAGCGGCTTGCTCGCAGCTGCCGCTATCAAAGGCGACGATCGCGCCGGCCGCAAGCCCCATCACTTCCGCTGCGGTAATACGCGCTTTTCCATACCGCAGAGTGGCAGTGAAGGGCAGCGTACGAAGCTGATCAACATCAAACACTGGTGACGGCGGCGTAACCGGTTCTGAGCGAACCGCAACACCGATTCGAAGCAAGAGCGGCGCCTCCGTCATAATTTCAAAATATGTCGTGTACTGATCGATCGCGGCTGCAGGCACAGCACCGGATAACGGCGCACCGCAGACCGGAACGAGCGTACTGCACAATTGCGTCATTGCGCGATCCAAGACGGTGCGTTCGAGCGCGGAAACGCCGGCCGCCTCTTCCACGTTCTCGCCGAACACCGCGCGCACGAATCGCGCGGCTTGCGCATCTCGCAATACGAGCGCTGCCTCGCCGGCCGGCCCTCGCACCATGCTGATCGTCGCTTTTTGCGACAACACCCGCCATGCTGCAGCGTCAGGCATATGCGGTCGCGTCACCCGCGTGCAGACGGCTGCGCCCAGCTGCTCCGCAAGGATTTCACGCATGTTGTTTGCCACCAAACAAGCTGCGCTCAATGGAAATGTTGAGTCTTGTCTGAAGGTTGCAGCCCGGATGCTGCGCCCCTGCGTCACGGTTTGCGGACCGTCAAAGCAAAGCCGCTTCACTTCAAGAGATCCATTGCGGTCTTCTGCGCGTGACTTCGCACGACGTCAGCCGCCCGAAGAGCGTCCAGTGAAAGATACGCGTGCTGCAATTGGTCCAATGAGGCATCGGTAACATGCGGGGCGATTCCGTCCGGCGCAACAGCGTGTTGCTGATCGCGCCAACGCAACTGCGTCGCAGCCGGAAAACGTGCTACGGCGATCCGGCCGGCAAAGACGCGTTCGGTTATTGGCCGCGCCGTACGCGGATCGAACATCGACCGTTCGTACGTTACGCCGCCGTCCGATTCGATTTCGGGCGACCGCGCCAAGTTTAATGCCGCATCAACCGGGTCCACCGCGAGTGGCTCGAGCGGGCTTTCTGCGCTGCGACGCCCGAGAACCGCCTGACCGGCGGCATCTGTTAAGCGCCCATTGCTCCAATGGAATTCCTGCTCGCGAGTGTATTCGATCATTCCGTCGTCGCCCTTTACGGCAAAGTACGTCTCCGGCGGGGCGAAAGCGCCGAGGGTTTGCTTCTCGCGCGCGGCAACGTTTGAAATCGCGCGTGCCATACCGTCGGAAATCAGCATTGCTGCTCTCGCGTCTCGGCGTACAGATCGACGCCCCGCAACGATAACGCATACCGTGCTTGCGCAAGTGCCCGCGCCACATGCGCCTTTGCCGAAGCGGGGCAAAGCGCCACCAGGGTAAGACGGGCTCCCGTGCCGTGCATCAGCAACTGTACGCGTGCATTGCCTTCTTTTATCGTAAACGCCATCGTGCTGACGTTGGCCCGGCGCGCTCGAAGCGCGCGTTCAATTTTTATCGCCAGGGAAGTCGTCTGCCGGCGCCGTTCAACAACCGTCATGGCTCCTACAGAAGCGGCAGATTCTTTGCCTGCACGTGGTTTTTGTGGGCAAGGCCGCATTGCGTTTGCATCCGCATATTTCTGGTGGGGACGCAGGGTTGTCGGCAGTGAATTTTTATTGTCCGGCAAACGGGACGGTGACGCGGCTTGCGCAGTGAAGAGCGCACTGTACCACGCTTGCGAAAGCGTCCGCCGATCGATAGATTCCAGCGGTGCGCTGAGCACGCTGAAATTCAGGTGGTCGGTAATCGTCATGCCCGTAGCGTACGCTTGCGGCATGACCATGGTGTTACGGGGGCGTTACCGGTTCCGTCCGCGTGCGAAAGCGGCCATCGTCGTATGCGGTGGACTGCGCGGCGTACATTTTGGCATTGGCGACGTCGAAGGTGACTACGAGGTTTTGCATGACGCCCATACCGATGTTACCCGCGTCGAAACGGTCGGCGAACGCGCCCTGCTGCGAGAGCATGAGGTTGGCGTACCGGTTGAAGAACCGGTACGAACCAAAATCCAGTTCATCGACCATTGCAAAGAGCGCCTGCGCCGAGCCGCCCACGCCATAACTGTTGGCGAACTGCCGTTGTCCCACCGGCAAGAGCTCCGGATGTAATTTCATAAACGGCGAAAACAACAATAATTCGCCGCTATTTCCCGTATCCAGCACGAAGCGCCCCGGGATGCCGTCCACCTTGCCGTGCAGTTCGATTTGCTGGCGGTCGACGTCGATGGGAAACCCTTCCCCTGACGGGCGCAACGATCCCGGCTTGCCAAAGGTCATTGCGTGCTTAGCAGCGTCCAACCGAACTTCGGCCGAGGCAAAAAACGGGTATCCGAGCACGCCGTCCGCTTGGAACGATCCGGTAACATTGTGCAGATCGAGAATCGTGACCACGTGCACCGGAAGCTTTGCAGCCCCAATGAAAATACTGTCGGTGAGCGGCGCGACACCCATACCGCCCACGCGGGAAGCGCCGACAACCTCTAAATGCCCCTGCGGTTGAAGTCCAAGCACCGAGGCGAGGTGCGAATCGATTACGACGGCTTGCGCGCCCGTGTCGACCAAAAACGTATAGGCGTGACCGCGAATTCGCACATGCGTGTAATAGTGACGATCGTGTTCCTCTAAGGGCACCGTCACGGGTTGCGCGGTCTGAACCTCCGCATTTACCGGAATTGCGAATACTCCGCGTTCCATCGGCCGGTTTACTCCGATACGTTCCGAAATTCGCTCGAGGTCGTAATCGTGATCCCCGTTTGAATCGATTTCCCGCTGGGCGAGCAGGGCCCCGGAGAAAACCTTGTAATCGTAGTAATCCGAAGTCGATACACCGTCGCCGTCGTCATAACTGATCCGGTCGATCAGCAGGGAATGCGTGTCGAGCGCGATGGTTTCCGCCAGTCCGCCCGGAGGCGTAACCTGTAGTGCATAGGCCGATCGCCCGTCCGGCAGCGTAACGTGTCCTAAATAGCGGTCGTCCTCCGGATGTGTAACAAAACCGTCTTCATTAATAAAATCTTCGGTGCGCTGCCGTTGCTGCATCAAACCCTGCAACTCACGGACGTTTCCGTTCTCGTCTATCGCAAATTGGCGGCCTCCAACGCGAATGCTTGACTCAAACCGGGTGCCTATCCATTGGTCGTACCGCTGACCTTGCGGCCCCGACCAGCTGTGGAACGCTCCCTGTAACCCGGCTCCCGCTATCGAACCCGTTACTTCGAGCGTTCGCGGCTCGCGCACGTGTAACGCCTTCATCGCCGACATTCGCGCAGCCAAGACATTCTGCAACTCCGTATCGGCCCGGACCGGTACACTGCCGGCACCGATCGAAAGCAGGAGCCCCAAGGTCAGGCTACATGCGCGCCTTATAGTTACGATATGCGGCAAGAACACGCTCCACGTACGACTTCGTCTCGGCATAAGGAGGGACACCACCAAATGTATCGACAGCGCCCGGGCCTGCGTTATAGGCAGCCACCGCTAAGCGCATGTCACCATGATAACGTTCGAGCAGGCCACGAACGTATCGTGTCCCAGCCCAGATATTCTGCTCCGGATCGTACGGATTGCCAACCCCTAACGAAGCGGCGGTTTCCGGCTCCAGTTGCATGAGGCCCATCGCGCCGGTGCGGGAGCGTGCAGCCGGGTCGAATCCCGACTCGCTGGCAATGATTGCCTGAACAAGCGCGGGATCGACTTTCCAGGCGCGGGCACTTTCCACGGCCATCGAGGTGATACGGATCTTGGAAACACGAGTCGCCGGCCGCGCGGGTAGGGCACCCGCGAACGCTGCGCCGTCCGCTTGCCGCGCAGGCGCGAATGGCCCAACCTCGATCTGGGCGATGCGGCGTGTCACGCTGTTCATGCTCTCGAACATCACGCCGCTGCCTCGCTGAGCCGAGCCGCCAGTGCATGCAAATCGGATAGCATGTTTGCAGTTGGTACGGAACGGTTGTCTTGTATCATGAAACGATCAATCGCTTTCTCTTCAGTAGCGACCCGGGCCAGATATGGATCCGCGGGCTCAATTCCCACTGCGCGCACCTCTGCCGTTTGCGCTAATGCCGCAATTGCCGAACGAACAGCCCCGGATGCCGCTAGGTGCTCCGGAGATACGATCTTGCGCATTGTACGGCTCGCACTGCATAAGACGTCGATGGCCGGATATTTACCGGCTTGTGCGCGTGGCATATCGAGTTGTATATGTCCATCCAAAAGTGAGCGCGCTGCCTCACTGACCGGATCGCGTTCGCCGTCCTCGGAAAGAACGGTGGCAAGCAGTGTGACGGATCCCCGCGGCGTATTGCCGGCGTGCTCCGCATACGAAGCTAGGCGCGCGAAGACACTGGCCGGATAGCCTGCGCGCCCCGGCGGTTCGCCGTTTGCTATTGCAACCTCACGCAGCGCCGCCGCAAACCGTGCGAAGCTGTCGAGTATGAAAAGCACGTGCAGTCCGCGCTCTCGTAAGGCACAGGCTTGAGCCATTGCAACGGTTGCCGCCCGGATACGCTCTGGAGCGGAACGATCGCTGGTGGCGCAGGCGATGCAGGCGTGCGAGGGAACATCGCGCATCCACTCCTGCGCTTCACGGCCCCGTTCGCCAATCAGCCCCAATACGACCGCATCCGCGGAGCAGCCTCGAAACATGCGATCCACCAGCGAGGACTTACCGGCACCGGGCGGCCCGAAAATACCGACGCGGCTGCCGCGGCCAACGGTTAGTAAGCCGTCGATTGTTCGAACCCCCGTCCACAGCGGCGCGAGAATCGCCGCACGATTGCTCGGCAGAGGCGGCGATGAAATGATGCGCTTCGAGGTTCCGCGCAGTGCCGGTCCGCCGTCGAGCGGCGCACCTTGCGCGGTAAAACTGCGCCCGAGCAGCATCGTACCGAGCGGCACGATCATTGCTTGCGGATCTGCCGTCACGGTATCGCCCGCGCGAACACCGTCAATGGCTCCCTGCGGGGCAATGATCGCGTACCGGTCACGCAGACCGCAAACTTCGCCGGCGATTCGTCCGCTGCCCGTCATCACACGCACTCCGTCGCCAATCCTCACGCCCGGCAACGTTGCTTCGAGCCGGCCGGCAAAAGCCGCCGTAATTGTTCCGGCCGAATTCATGCTTGAAATTTCTGTAGCAGCGCCGCAAGCCGCACCCCTAGCGAGGCATCAACAGTACCGCAACGCAACACCAGGCGCGCATCGCCTGCTCGCAGGCACGGATCCTTTACGACGGGGAAACCGCAGTGCAGTTCGCACGCGTCATCGGGATGGACGAGAACGTGTAGCGGATCATCGGAAAAATAACGTGAGAGCGCGCGTTCTACGACTTGCGTGATATCCGCAGGCGCAAGTTGAAGCTCGCGTGCCAAAACATCGGCCGCGATATCGTTGAGCAACTCCCCTATGGCGGCCTCTACGCCTTCGGCGACGGCGGCGCAAAACAAACGAACGGATCGAAGCGCTGCTTCTTCCGCTTCGGCGCACGCACAGGGCACGGCCACCGTCTGCGCCGGCTCGGCCTGCGTCTGAAGATTCACAGGCCGAACGAGCGCCGTCAACGGTTGAAAATCGTTACGCACGAATAATCAGCTCCTCTGGGTCGTAAAGCAAGGGGGACACCGGGCGCTGCATCCGCCGCACGATCGCCGAACGTTCGTGCTCCGGATACATGTCCAGCACGGCGGCCGCGGTAGCTGCAGGCAGTGCGCTGATTATCGCGGCAGCGGTGTGCGCAGGTTCATCGGCAAGCACGCCGCGCACTTTTCCAGGTGGAATGCCTTGCACCGCATGCACGGTCCGCGCAGTCAATGCGCGCTCGCTCAAGCGGCGTACGAAAGGCGCTAGCACGGGAACAGCGCAACGCAATGCCAGTAATACGGCAATCGCCGTTACAACGGCGGGCAGCGCCGGAACCATCACACCGTACGCGAGCAACCAAACGTCCCGGCGTGCCGTCGCTGTGTGTTTGAAGGGAACGGGCTCAACTTGTAGCGTGTCTCCGCGGCGCGTATCGATGCCCAGCGTTGCAGCAGCCAGACTCTTGACCTCTCCCAGATTCGTCACGGTGCCTGCGTCCACGAACACGGCCGCCGTAATGCGCGTAATTCGGCCGGGTCGCGTCGCGGCCGTGATTTCGCGCTCGTCGGTGCCGCGTTCCAGCGTCGTTGACGATTTGGAATACTTTTTGCCGGTTGTCGTGTACCGCTCATCCTGCCGTTCCACCGAGATAGCGTCCGGTGCGGCGGGTGCGCGCCGTACTTGGTGACTCGTAACGCTACGCGTATCGTACTCAACGTGGAGCCGCACGAGTGAGCTGCCCGGGCCAATGGTCGAGTCGAGCGCACTCTGCAGCGATCGTTGCAAGTCCGCCTCGTCGGCGGGATCGCCTCCTTCGGTCAGCGCTATTCCGCGATCGTCAAGGATCGTGACGTTTCGTGTATCCAGGCCCGGCACCGCGGCGGCAACAAAGGCGCGTATTCCGCCGATCGCGTCGGCCGGCAGACGCGCGCCCGGCGTAACGCGTAACCGGACGCTGGCCGTCGCGTCCTGCGAGGTCTGATCGGCGAAAAGGCCACCTTTCGCCGGTGCGACGATGACGCGTGCATCTTCAACGTTATCGATTCCTCGCAAAGCCAGCTCGATATCGCCGGCCAAACCATCGCGGCTCTGTGCATCAATCACGGACTGCGGAGTTAGTGCACCCAGTTTCCCAAGTAGATCCGCGGAGCTCTCGATGTGCGCATGCGGAACACCGGCGAGTGATAAACGCAGCAGAAGTGCATTTCGCCGGCTTG
>DASRSF010000041.1:0-9103 GCA_035656615.1 Vulcanimicrobiaceae bacterium
AATTTGGGGACACCCCGCTTGTTCAGATCAGAAAATAGATAACTTGGGGGGAACGCTTTGGCGTTGACTCGACAAAGCGTTGCAAAGCCGCGATGAACTTCCTCGACCCGTCGATTTCCTTCCGTAGAAATGACAATCACGGCCTCGCCCGCTGTAGCATTCGATCTCGAATGAGTGGAATTTATGTCGCTTAGATGGCAGGCTGTCAGCGCAACGGATGCCGTAAGAATAAGTACGGTACGCCTTCGCACGAATCAAAAAGTCCTCCATGAACGCATTCCGTTAGTCGACTCGGCCTTTGCGTTGTAGATCGCGGTCTCCCTTTCACTCGACCTGGTTTTCCGAGCTGATAGGATAACGCCCATAGGATCATTAGAATGCGAAAATCCGGGGTATTGAGCGGCGCTGACGCCAGGCGCGTGGCGTTGCGGGCGCAGGGATTCTCGGGCCGCACTATCGCCAGGCCCGGCGGTGCGGCGTTGCTGCGAATGGCACGGAACCTTGGTGCGATTCAGATCGATTCGGTGAACGTGCTGGTGCGGGCGCAGTACTTGCCGGCGTTTTCCCGTTTTGGGATCTACGATCGGAATGTTCTCGACCGGCTGGCGTACGGTAGGCCGCGCCGCATGTTCGAATATTGGGGGCACGAGGCTTCACTGCTGCCGATTGAGCTGTATCCGTTTTTCGGGTGGCGGCGCGATGTCTCGCGCAAAGGCGTTGGTGTATGGCAGAATGTCGCGCGCGTTGGCCTGGAACGGCCGGATCTCGTACGTAAGGTTCGCTCCGAAATTGAAGCGCGCGGTCCACTGGCCGCGTCGGACTTCGGCCAAGGAACGAGCACCGGCAGCTGGTGGGGCTGGAATGACACGAAGCGCGCCGTGGAGTTTCTTTACTGGTGCGGAGAACTAACGCCCGTTCAGCGCCGCACCAGCTTCGAACGCGTCTACGATCTGAGCGAGCGCGTCATTCCCTACGACTTGCTGGCCGCGAAGGTAACGGCGGAAGACTCGTACGCGCATTTGATCGAGCGCGCAGCCCGCGCCATGGGCGTCTCCACGGAATCGGATATGCGCTATTACTTTCGGTTACCGCTTGCCGCTGCGCGAGCAGCAGTTCAAAGGCTGGTAGAGTCGGGCACGTTGCTGCCTGTACGTGTCGAGGGTTGGAAGCAACAAGCATATCTGCACAAAGACGCACGCATTCCGCGTGCGGTCGAGCAATCGGCACTGATTTCGCCATTCGATTCGCTTGTTTGGAACCGGCTGCGCATGCACCGGCTGTTCGATTTTCATTACCGCATTGAAATCTATACGCCGGCCCATAAACGGATTCACGGATATTACGTGCTGCCGTATTTGCTCAACGAGCAGCTGGTGGCGCGCGTTGATTTGAAGGCCGACCGGCAACACGGTGTACTGCTGGTTCAGTCCGTGCATTTCGAACCGCACGTTTCGAAAGCGCTGGTGCGCGGGCGGCTGCGCGAGGATCTGCGGACGCTGGCGCGGTGGCTAGACTTGGGCTCTGTCCGAGGTGCCGTTCGGAGCTAGCGGGTTCCTACGCCTCGCGCGAGATCGCGAAGCGCCCAACGGCCGTAGACGGCGCTCGGATACCGGTCGACCAGCAGCGCGAGTAGGCGGATTGCGTGATCGCGCGATTCGTCACCCGGCAAACTTTGATAAAGCGCGGCTAGCTGCCAAGCTGCGCGCATGTACGCGCTATCGCTGCCGTTTTTAGAAAGCGTCCAAAACCGCGACTCTATTGCCAGGGCCGCGTTCACATCTTTATTTTGGGCCAGAATCGCCGCGACAAGCGAATCAGCATTGGTCGCGGTGGCGGCCGGCGCCGGCGTAGCGCTATGTGTCGGCAACGGCGTACTGTGAAGCGTCGGCAGCGGTGTACTGCGCGTGGGCACAGGTGAGGGCGTAAACTTTGCGCTCGGCGTTGGTGTTGTCTTCGCGCTCGCGACTTCAACCGGCTTACCGGCCCAGTGCGGCCACGGCCGGACACCCACGCCGCGGCTCAAATCGCGGGAAGCCAGCTGCGCATACGGAGTGCCCGCGAAACTGGTGCGCACGAACTGCAATGTCGCCATCGCGTGCTGCTGCGCGTCGGTGCCCGGCAGTTCTTCGTAAAGGGTGGCAAGATTCCACGCGGTCGAGGGCAGCCAAGGATCCACGGGGAACCGGGTTGCCCAGTCGTGCAGAGCATCGTCAACGAATGAGGCGTCGTGCTGTATCGAGTCCGGCCGGTTGCGCGCGTGGTGCAGGTCGTCCTTGAGTGAGAAGATACGGTGCCGGATTTCCAGCGGGCTGAGCTTCTCGTGCCCAAAGTACTCATCCGCTGGTGCCAGGGCGGAAAGGGAAACGGGGCCTGAAGCAGCCCCGTTCGCCGATGAAAAAGCCAGCACGATAAGTGCTATCCAGAGAATCGCCGGTATCCGAACCCTTTTCATCTCTGGAACAATATCGTTCTTCGTCTTTTTCGATCTGCCTTCTTGGTGTACTCTACGATCATGGTTATCGCCGTGCCCCCGGCGATTGTAGCGATCGCGCAGCGCACCGCATCCCAAGAACGCGGCGTCGTGCTGTACCGCCTGCGGCGAATATTTGACGTACATGCCGGTCCGTTCCACCGTCATGACGAGCTTGAAATGGCACTCGTCAGTGTGGACGGACAGACCGCGCGCGTCCATGTTGTTCGCGCCGTCGTGGGCGGTAAGGATCTGGATGCACCCGGCCGCATGAGCATCGAGCAGCAATACGAACATCCCAAGCCGGACGACCTCTTCCATCGGCCTTTCGATCCACGCTACTTATCTGAGTACACGTACACGCCGGTGGACGCCCAAACATTCGCGTTCAGCAGCACCATACATGATGCATCGCACGGAAACGGTACGTTCAATCTCGACAGCGGCGGGAACGTCGTTCGATATTCGTACGCACCAAATGTCTTGCCGAAGTACTCCTCGTCGGGCACGGTGACGTATCAGCGTGCCCAGGTGCTGCCCGGCTTCTGGTTTTTGACCTCGGAAGTTCACGAGTATCGAGGTCATTACGGAATCTTCGGCGGCGGAGCCCAGGCGACAATCTCGTATGACAAATTCAAGCGCTTTGCCGACGAAGCTTCTGCGGTGAGCGCCATGAACCAAGGCGACCTTTGAGCCGCTTGGGTTGCATGCTACAATGGCCGCATGAAAATGATGCTATCTTTGGGCGCGGTCGCATTTTTGTTTGCGATTGCGCCGGCAAACGCCATCACCCCGGGGCGGTACCCCGTCCACGTCACAGCGTGCGAGCCCTCGCGTAACGCGACGGTAAGCGGCGGATGGGTCCCCGCCTACTATCCTCGCGGGCCGTATTATTGGCCCAGCGTGTACGGCTATTCATATTACCAACCGCCCGTGCGTACGCAGAATCCCACGCTCTCGATTGACTATCGTAACGTCGATGACAAGCCCATGAAGCAGATTGAATTCGGCTTGGTCGCAAACGGAAATCTGGTGGCCGAGGTACGGGACGTCGGCACCTTTTCTCCGGGCGCCGAAATAAAACATCAGTTCGGTTTGAGCCCGAATGTCTTTCCGCTCAGCACGGGCCTGGCGCGGTGCGTGCCGCTCAAGATCACCTACGAAGACGGCACGAAATGGCGCAATCCGCACTTACCGCACTTGCACCGCCACTCAGGGGTCTAAAAGCACCTGGGTAAAGAGTGACCGGTATGGGCACTCGGAAGAGCGGCGGTCCCCGCTCGTGTTATAAGAAAAGCGGCGCTCCGAAAGCAGCCTTTAAAACACGAAAGGAAGCAGAGCGCGCGATTCCGCGGACGAGTGTGGGGCTGCAGCCGTACGAGTGCCCAGTGCACGGTTGGCACCTGGGTCACTGACCAGACGAAACCGTCATGAGCCGGTTGAGTTCGCTCCCGTCAATTGCGCGGCCGGCGAATGTAAACGTTCCCCGCTCGAGCATTTCAACGCATGCACGACGTACTTCTCCAAGCGCAGCGCGCGCCAGGGTCGAGCCGACGCTCACGCGCCGTACTCCCAGTTCCTGAAGCTGCGCGAGCGACATCGCTTCGCCGGAGCCGAACATCAATGCGTTCACCGGCTTATGCAACGCCGAACATACGGCGCGAATATCCGAGGCGCTCGTAATACCGGGCGCATAGAGAACGTCCGCGCCAGCCGCTTCATACGCCTGCAAACGACGAATCGTGTCCTGCAAATCTTCGCGTCCATGCAAGAAGTTTTCTGCGCGCGCGACGAGCATGAATGGAAACGGCAGCGAATGCGCGGCGTCAACGGCGGCGCGAATGCGCGCAACGGCAAGATCGAGCTCGTAGATTGGTTGGCCCGGCTGCTTTGTTGCGTCCTCTATTGAGCCGCCGACTAGACCCGCTTGCCGCGCGGCCAGCAAAATCGTTTCCGCGACAATTTCCGGGTCGTCGCCGAATCCGTTTTCGAGATCTGCGGCAACCGGAAGATGCGTCGCATCGACGATAACCTTCGCATTCGCAAGCGTTTCCTGGCGGGTCGCCGCACCGTCAGGCTTGCCCAGAGCATACGCTAAACCGGCGCTCGTCGTAGTCAAGGCTTTGAAGCCCAGTTGCGTGAGCATTTTCGCCGTCCCGGCGTCCCATGGATTTGGAATGAGAAATGTTTCCGGCCCGCGGTGCAATTCCGCGAATAGACGAGCTTTTTCGGCCTGCGTAACGCTCATGACGTACAACCTCCGCGAGCAAGACTTCCGGTGTTCGCGCCAAAGACCATGCTGCATGATTGCTGCAACAGCGTTGATAGCCGTTTCTCTGGCACAAGGGACAGTCGCATCGGCAAATCCCGGTCTGCATGTGCGGCCATGTGTACAAGGTAAAACACGCGTAGCAGCGCTATGCGGGACGTTCGGAGTATTTGAAAACCGGGCAGCCCGTTCGGGACGAATTATTCCGCTTAAAATCATCGTGCTGCGGGCGGCGCATCCCAGTGGACGGGCCATCGCGGTTATCGCGGGGGGCCCGGGGGAGAGCGCCGTTCAGTTCGCCCCGGCTATCGCGGACGGGCTGTTTTTCAAGCCGCTTCGCGCACTTCGGAGCACGTATGACATCCTGTTTGTCGACCAGCGCGGCATGGGCGGATCGAATCCGTCCGGATGTGATTTCGCACCTGCGGCGCGCCCGGCATTATATTTTGCAAAACTGTTTCCCGATATTCTGGTGCGAGAATGCCGGCGTCAATACACAAAGCGCGCTGAGATCGCGCAATACACGACGCGTAACGCCGTGGACGACCTTAACGACGTCCGCTCGGCGCTAGGGTATCGGCGCATCGTTCTTGACGGCGGCTCGTACGGCACGTTTACATCCCTCATATACATCCGCCGTCATCCCCGTTCGGTAGAAAGCGCGGTTTTGACGAGTGTTGCGGCGCCGCATTTCATGCCGCTGCCCGGCTCGCCGCAAGGTGCGCAAAGAGCGCTGGACGATCTGATGACGAAGTGTCGCAATAATGCCGCTTGCCATCGAGACTTTCCACAGTTTGCGCAGCACTTTGCGCTGCTCATGGCCAGGCTGGATCGCGGACCGATTGCCGTGCAACTACGCAACCCCGCGACAAAACGCATGCAAACCGTTCGCCTTTCGAAAGAAGTGTTTGTGGATCGGCTGCGTGAAGGGCTATATGATCCGTTCAGCGCTTCCTACGTACCGTTCGTAGTCGAACGCGCGTTCCGCGGTGATTCGGTTCCGTTGGCGCGGTACATCGATGCGGTGACGCTCGCCTTCTCCGGCGAACTGGATATGGCCGCCGGCCTTTCGTATAGCTGTGCGGATTGGATCCCGTTTCTCTCCCCGCAGCAAGTGGCAAACGCATCAGCGCGCTCGTTTACTGGCGATTTGCGCGTCCGCGCTCAGCAGCGAGCGTGTTCGCTATGGAATGTTCCGGCCATGCCCCCATCCTTTCAAGACCCCGTACGGAGCACCGTGCCCGTGCTCATCATCTCCGCCTCCGACGATCCCGCGACCCCTGCCGATCTCGCGCAACAGGCGCTGCACTATTTGCCGAACGGGCGTCAGGTACTGGTGCGCGGCGCAGGACATTCTACCGAAAACACGTGCACGGACGCGTTAATTCTCCAGTTCGTACGTGCGCGATCCGCACAGGGCCTGGACGTCTCTCACTGCCGGTCCGCGTTTAAGCTCCCGCCGTTCGCCACTTCCATGGCGGGTTGGCCCTCGCCGTAACCGCCGAAACCTCGGGGACGGGCGGTGATCTCGTACAAAGCGCCTGCGGCGACGATGATCAACATGACCAGCAGCGTGATCCAGCCGTAGTTGAAGACCGCGCGACCGCCGGAAAGGGGACCAGGCCAAACGATGTTGAGCAGCATCAGCAAAAGATATGCCGCCGCGCCGAACGTGATGGGAAGCCCCCAACGTCCCAGTGTATAAACGCCGCTCGGAACCCACCCGCGCAGCCGCGCAATCAACGCGCCCAGTACGGTGAGGAGAAACGCCAAATAAATGCCGGAGGTCGCAAAAGAAACCAGGGCATAAAGCGCCGTGACGTTTGCCGGGTAGTCGAACCAGAGCACGTGCACCACCTTGCTCGGATTGATTAACACGAGCAGCAAAAAGAGAAACGGAACGACCGCGCCGACGAGAATAGCATTTACCGGCGTCCGGTGACGTGGTGAAATCCTTCGCAGCGCGCGGCTCATTGGAATGGCGCCGTCGCGCGCCAGCGCAAAAGCAACGCGTGCTCCCGCGCCCTGCACGGCCGTACCGCAACTGAAGAATGCAACGACGACCATCACCAAAAAGAATTGCTGCAGCCAGAATGGGAGCGTCGCCAAAATTGTATTGATCCCGCCGTTTACCACGCTTGCAATACCCGAATGCGGAGTGGCGAGCACTAAACCAAGCACAAGAACGAACGAAGCAATCCCGCCGTACAACAGCGCGTTTCGCATCGCGCGCGGGACCTGACGCTGCGCGTCGATCGTCTCCTCTGAGATGTCACCCGCCGATTCAAAGCCGTAAAAAATATACACGTTTGCCAGCACGGCGACCAACGCCGCACCGGTCCACCAGGAACCGTGAAAATTCAGCCCCAGCGGATTGGTTCGCGCGAACTCCACGTGTTGGGTCGTAAGCAGGAAAGACACGGGCTGATGAAAGCCGTGCAATGCGAGCGCAATACAGACGCCGAAGGTGCCGATGCTTTCGACGTACACGCCGAAGCGTGCGACATACCCCATAATTTTCGCGCCGACCGAGTTTAATATCGCCGAGAGCACGATAATGCCGCCGGTAATGATGAAAATGGATTGATTCGCGGCCGGGTTGATGTGCGTTCCCAGCCAGAGGTTGCTAAGCGAGGCCACGTACGGAACTGCACCGGAGTCGACTGATGCGACGGTAGCCAATAGCGCAAAACCGTATATCCAGCCGACGAACCAACCGTAACGGCGGCCGACGGAATATTTTCCGTACTGGTACAGGGCTCCCGAAAGAGGATATTCGCTCGCAAGTTCCCCGAAGACCGCCGCGACGAGCATCATGCACGCCACAACGATAGGAATCGTCCAGATATACCGCGGGCCTCCCGTGCCCAGTCCAAGTGTGTAGAGCGAATAAATCCCGACCATGGGGCTCAGGTAACTGAATGCGACAGCGAAATTGTCGAATAGCGAAAGGACGCGTCTGAGCTCTTCCCGGTACCCGAGCGCTGCCAGGCGCCCGCGTTCATCGTCGGTTTTTGTTTGCATGTAAGGTTTCAAGTTCCTCAAGGGTGCGTGGAAAATCCGCTCCGAGCAGCCGGGAAAGCGCACGATCCGCCAAAAGTTTTCCGCCGGTTTGGCAGCGCGCGCAATAGTTCGTTTCGTTATCGGCGTAGCGAATTCGCTGCACGGGTTCACCGCATCGCGGACAAGGTTTGCCGAATCGCCCGTGCACCGCCATGTCTTCCCGGAACGCCGTTACGCGTTCCGGAAATCCGCTCTGCGTTTCATGTTGCAGACGGTCGATCCATGTCGTAAGCGTTTGCCGCGTGGCGGAGAAGAGGCGCTCCCATTGTTCACCGGTGAGTTTTTGTGTGAGAAGCACCGGAGAGAGCTGCGCCGCGTGCAGAATTTCATCAGAATAGGCATTGCCGATTCCGTCGACGATGCGCGGATCGGTCAGCGCCCGTTTCAACGTCCGGTTTTCAATACGCAATGCGTCGCGAAACGACTCCAGATCTGCAGTCAAAACGTCGATCCCGCCCGCGTGCAGCGACTCGAGTTCCGCTTGCCCTTCGAGAACGTTCAGGGAGGCTCGGCGCTTGGTTCCGGCCTCGGTCAGGACCAGCGATCCGTTGTCAAAATCGAAGGCGGCGAGCTGCGATTTTCCACCCAGCTTCGCGCCGGTGGGCCGCCAGTGCAGTCGACCGGCGATCATCAAGTGGATGACCAGCCAAATGCCGCCGTCCACCCCGATAGCGATCCGCTTGCCGATGCGGCGCACCTCTTGCACGGTGCGGCCCTGCACGTCGGCGATGGGCGGCTGCGCCGTGCGCAAAACAAAAGGGCTTGCAAGCCGTACGTGCTCCAGCGTACGGCCGACAATGCGTTCTTCCAGCGCGCGTATATAGGCCGCGACGTCGGGCAGTTCGGGCATTTCCGCAACGCTCGGACATTATGCGGCGGAAATCCTGGTTAACCGGGGAATAACGCGCGCATGTCTCTCAACGATCTTTCTGCACGCGCCGTCGTGCTACTCGTCGATCATATCGAAGGTATTGCGCCCATGGGCCGTACCTCTTCGGCCAAGGCCGTGGATCAGGCGGCCGCCGCCCTCGTTCAGGCTGCCAAACTTTTCGACATCCCGGTTATCCTAAGCGGTATCGACATGGCGGGACCGCCGAAACTCACGCATGCCGTTCGCAACGCGATCGGCGATGATGCGCAAATGCTTATCCGCAAGACGACCGACTCATTCGATGACGACGCCATTCGCGGCGCAATCGAAACCACGGGCCGCAAGACCGTTTTGATCGCGGGGATCGTCACCGAAATCGCGGTTCAGCGCGCGGCACTCGGGGGAAAAGAGCGCGGCTACGACACGCGGG
>DASRSF010000042.1:0-1723 GCA_035656615.1 Vulcanimicrobiaceae bacterium
ATCCGGGCCGCGTCCGCCCGTAAGCAAATGCAGCGCCTCCAGCACGTTTACATCGTCGAAGTCCACCGTTTGCGCGCCTGCTGCTGCCGCCATCTGCAGACGCTCGGGAATCCGATCGATGGCGATTACCCGCTCCGCGCCCAGCAGCAGCGCGCTGCGAATGGCAAATTGTCCGACCGGTCCGCAGCCCCAAACGGCGACCACGTCGCCTTCTTTGATGTCGGCGTTTTCCGCAGCCATGTAGCCCGTCGGAAAAATGTCCGTAAGGTATAACAAACGCTCATCCGGGATCTCGTCGGGAACCTCCAGCGGCCCCAGATCCGCAAATGGGACGCGAACATACTCTGCTTGTCCGCCCGAATATCCGCCGAACAAATGCGAGTAGCCGAATAATCCCGCACACGAATAGCCGTAAAGCCGCTCGGCCAATCCCGCATTGGGATTCGAGTTGTCGCAAAGCGACCATTGTTCGCGTAAACAGGGCTCGCAGCTTCCGCACGCGATGGTAAACGGAACGACGACGCGGTTGCCGGGGCGCAAATTACGCACGGCGGGTCCGACTTCTTCAACGATGCCCATGAACTCGTGTCCCAGGACGTCGCCGGGCTTCATTGTCGGCATGAATCCGTTGTACAAATGTAAATCCGAACCGCAGATAGCGGTCGCGGTGACGCGAACGATCGCATCGCGAGGATTGATGATTTCCGGGTCTCGTACCGTCTCGACACGGATGTCGTGCGGGCCGTTCCAAACAACTGCTTTCATGCGTACCGCCTCCCGGTTGGAATCTCACCCGCTTCTATCAGTGCCTTTATTCGGCGCAAAACGTCTTTAACGCCGTATTTGCCGGCGCCGCGCATCGTCAGGTACATCTCCGTTCCGCGCCCATCCGGTGCATCGCGAAGCTCCAGCCGCTCGACCAGTTTCAGTTTCGCGCGATTCCCCAACGCCTCACTGAAACGCTCGCCGGTATCAAGGAATTCTTGCACGCGCTCGCGCGGTGCGACGACCGTCATTGCCTGCGTTATCGTTCTGCGCATTCTTGCGCGGGCGGTGCGTCCCAGGTACGTAAGCGTCAGCCCGGCTGCCGCGCCCGCAACAAGAAGCGAGACGGAAGTATTCCGCTCATTCATACGGCCAATGTTCCCGGAATTTGGGTAATCCCACGGCATGCAGCGTCCAAGAAACACCAAAGCTTTACTTATTGTCCTTGCCGGAGCGCTCGCCGTACGAATGACCTCTCGCTTGCTGCAACCGCGGCGGCTCGACGGCGAGTGTATCTTCATTACCGGCGGGTCGCGCGGTCTGGGACTTGCAATCGCGCGCGAATGCGCTCGCCGCGGTGCGAGCGTCGTCATATGCGGCCGCGACGGCGAACGGCTCGAGCGCGCTGCCGCAACGCTGCGTGAACAAGGCGCGGCGGTGCTGCCGATCGCTTGCGACGTTCGCGATGCCGCGCAGATTCAGCAAGCGATCGCGCAAGCGTCGGCGAGGTTCGGCCGGCTTGACGCGCTGATCAACAACGCGGGAACCATTTCTGTCGGCCCGATGGACACGATGACGTCGGCCGATTACGAAGACGCGCTTCAGACGCATTTTTGGGCGATGTATCACGCCGTTGAAGCGGCGCGAACGGCCTTTACCAAAGAGCGGCGCGGCCGGATCGTGAACATCACGTCGATTGGCGGCAAGATTTCCGTGCCGCATTTGCTGCCGTACTGCG
>DASRSF010000043.1:0-3524 GCA_035656615.1 Vulcanimicrobiaceae bacterium
TACGACGCCTGGACCGCAGCAGCGGCCTGCCGAACGACGACATCGACGCCCTCGCGGAAGACGCGCGCGGAAACATCTGGGTGAGCACGAACAACGGCGTCGCCCGTGTCGACCCGGCGACGTTACGCATTCATGCACTCGGCCTTGCGGACGGCGCGCCGAGTGACGAATACTCGTCAGCCCCGGCCCGTGCTGCGGACGGCACGCTGTTCTTCGGCGGTCTTCGCACGATTACGGTTATCGCGAGTAACGCGAGTTCGCCGTGGAGCTACGTGCCGCCGGTAAGGCTTACTGCGCTGAAGGTTGGTCAGAGATCGCTTCGGATCAGTGGACTGGGCGCAAGCAGCCCCAGGGTCAATCTGCCGGCCGGTATGCACAACGTTAGCGCAGAATTCGCCGCGCTCGATTACTCGGATCCGCGATCGCTGCGCTACCAATACCGGCTCGACGGTTTCGATCGCGACTGGATTTCCAGCGATTGGGCGCACCGGGTTGCTACGTACACCAATTTGCCTCCGGGGAATTACACGCTGCGGGTACGTGCGACCAACCGCCTCGGAGTGTGGAGCACCTCCGCAATCGCCTTAAACGTCGTTGCGTTGCCGTCGTGGTATGAAACGTGGTGGTTCCGTGCGTTGGCCGCACTACTCGTCATCGTTGGCCTAGTGCTGCTCTACCGTGCTCGCACCGCCTCGCTGCGCCGGCGCGCGCAAAAATTGCGCGCCCTGGTCGATGAGCAGACACGTGAACTGCGCGATGCCAACGCCGGACTAAAAGCGTCGGCTGCAACGTTGGAGCAACTGGGCGCGATGGGACAGGAAATCACCGCGAATCTCGACCTGCGGGCCGTCTGCGAAACACTCTACCGCGACGTTCGCAGCCTGCTCAACGCCCGTTCGATGATGATTTGGCGGCTTGACGCTTCGGGCACGATGCTCGATGTCGTGTTCGCGATGGAAGATGATTCGCCGGTCCCGCGCACCGGAAGCGTTCCAATTCACGATCCTGACGCAAACAGCGCGAAAGCCGTGCGTGAACGCCGCGAAGTGCTCTTCGAATGGTCGGGCAACGGGGCAGCGCCGTCTCACATTCCCGGCAGCCTCATGACACGGTCCAGCCTGTTCGCCCCGCTGATGATCGGTGAAAACGTCATGGGCGCAATGTCGATCCAAACCGACACCGAACACGCTTACGGCGAACGCGAGCGCGCGATCTTTAGAAACCTGTGCTCCTACGGTGCCATTGCAATCGCCAACGCGGCAACGCTCGATGAGATCAGGCGCATGCAAGGCCAACTCGTTCAGCAAGAAAAAATGGCCGGCCTGGGCACGCTGGTCGCGGGCGTCACGCACGAGATAAATAATCCTGCGAACTTCGCGCATCTCGGCGCGCAAGAGCTTGCCGCCGAGCTTGCGCGCTTCCGCGACTTCTTGTTGGAGATGGCGGGCGATGAGGCGCCTGCGGAGGTCATTGCGGACATCAACGCGCGCATTGACCGGCTCGATTTCCGCGCGGACACGATTGCGGAGGGAACGACGCGCATCCGCGATCTCGTCAAAGATTTGCGCACCTTCTCCCGTCTGGATGAAGCCGACCGCAAGATGGTGCGCATCGGGGATAGCCTGCAATCCACGCTGAACCTGGTGCAGACGCAATATAAAAAGATTGCCGACATTCGCTGCGAACTCGATGCCAATCCGGAAATGGAGTGCTGGCCCGCGCAGCTCAATCAAGTCTTCATGAACTTGATTGTGAACGCATGCCAGGCCATCGCCACGCGCAAGCGCCGCAACCCTCTGGACGATTACGAGGGCGTGCTTACGATTCGCAGCCGAATCGACGCCGGCAACTTTGTCCTGGAGTTCGAAGATAACGGTTGCGGCATTCCAAAAGCAGCGGCAGGACACATCTTCGAGCCATTCTTCACCACCAAAGGCGTCGGCGAAGGCACCGGGTTAGGCCTCTCCATTTCCTACGGCATCGTCGAGAAGCACGGCGGTTCAATCGACGTACGTTCGGTTGAGGGCGAGGGAACGTGTTTTACGGTACGCCTGCCCTTGAGCGAATCAGCAGTAAGCAGTGAGTTAGCAAGCATCGAACCAGCCACGCCGTAAGAGGAGCGCGGACATGCCATTGTTTTCTTCGGAAAAGCTCAAGCAAATCAAGGAGCGTGAAGCGCCCGCCGCGGGCCGGCCCCGTGTGCTGCTGGTCGATGACGAGCCCGCAAACCTTCGCATGATGGCGGCTTTGCTCGAGCGCGACTTTGAGTTGCTTGAAGCGCCCGACGGTCAGGCAGCATGGGAACTGCTCGAGTCGCTGAACGACAGTGAATCGCTCGCGTGCATTGTGAGCGACCAACGCATGCCCCGGCTCACCGGCGTGGAACTTTTCGAACGCGTACATCCTTTGATGCCGGCAGTCATTCGCATCATCGTTACGGGATTCGTTGACGTCGATGCGATCATCGATTCAATCAATAAAGCGGAGATCTACAAATTCATCGTCAAGCCGTTCGACGCGAACGATTTCAAACTGACGGTCAAGCGGGCGATCGAAGCGCATGAAATGAATCGACGGCTCGATGCCCATCATCGCGAGCTCGAGGCATATAATGCCGCATTTCGCCGGTTCGTACCGGGCGAGTTTCTTCAGCAGCTGGATCGGCCGAGCATTCTCGAGGTGCAGCTCGGAGACAACGCGTTGCACGATATGACGGTCATGTTTACCGACATTGTCGACTTCAGCGATTTATCCGAGCACATGCAGCCGCACGAGAATTTCCGATTCCTCAACTCGTATCTGAGTCGCGTCGGCCCAATCGTTCGGGCGCACAACGGTTTCGTCGACAAGTATCTCGGCGACGGAGTCATGGGGCTTTTCCCACAATCGCGCCGGCACGCGTTGGACGCCGCTTTGGACTTTCGCCGGGAACTCGTGGAGTACAACGCCGGTCGCGCACGCGCCGGTTACCGGCCGATCGACGTAGGCATCGGCATTCACAGCGGCGTTCTCATGCTGGGCACGATCGGAGAAAAGGAACGAATGGACACGACGGTTATCGCCGATGCCGTAAACGTTGCCTCGCGCCTGGAAAGTTTGACGCGCAGCTTTCACACGGGAATCATCGTTTCGGCAAACGTTACGTCACGCCTAAGCGAGCACGATGCATATTCGCTGCGACCGCTGGGACGTGTGCGTGTGAAGGGCCGCGAAGCGTACGTCGAAATCCTCGAACTCTTCGATGCAGATGAGCCCAGCCTGGCAGATCACAAACGGCGCACAACCGATGCGTTCGCTTCTGCGCTTGGCGCCTTTCAAACGGGCGACTTTGAAACGGCCGGTCGCCTCTTCGAGGAAATTGCGGCTATGCACCAGGACGACGGACCGGCCGCATATTACCGAGCCAGATGCACCGCTCTTACGCTTAATGCGCCGTTGGAGTGGTCCGGCGTCGACATCCTGGAGACCCGCTAGCGGGCCACGCTGAACGCGCTCGAACCCCGGCGCGGGCACGGCTGCATGAG
>DASRSF010000044.1:0-8242 GCA_035656615.1 Vulcanimicrobiaceae bacterium
CATTACGCAACAAACCAAATGCGCGACGTTCTTGAAGTAAGCGCAAGCGCCACACCAGGCCCGCAAGCGACTCCGCCCCCTTCAGGCAGCGGCGGCGGCGGCTGCACGGGAATTTACTGCTAGTGTTGCACCGGATCTGGGCGAGCGCGCTCGCCGCGCTTGTGGCGTTCACCGCGCTCGCCTCACCGGCAAATGCGACGCCGTTGCCGTTGATCGACCAAAACGGTAACGCATTTACGCTGGGATCGCTTCGCGGTCAGCCGTTCATCGTTACTTTCGTGGCGGCCCATTGCACGGACGCGTGTCCGCTTGTAAACGCGCAGTTCGCTCAAGCGCAACAGCTATTCGAGCAGCAGCACGTAAACGTCCGTCTACTTACGATTACTCTTGATCCCGAACACGATCCGCCCGCAGTGATGCGGGCGCTGGCTCGACGGTTTAACGCGGACTCACGCCATTGGATCGTTGCAAGCGGTAACCCCAAAGTTGTTCACGCGGTCATGAACCTGTTCGGCGTCCAGGCCGAACGCGGTCGCAGCGGCTACGCGGAGATGCACACGACCTTCGTCTATGTGTTTGACCGGCGCGGCCGCCTGCACAAAACGTTGCTCGCTTCAACGATACTAGGTTCGCAGCTCGCCGATGACGTACGCGCGCAATGGCCCGAGCTCGCGCGATGAGATTTTTGCTGCTGTGCTCAGCGTTGATGCTGGCGGCGTGCACGCCCGGCGCGTCGATAGGCAGCAACGGCGGTGGCGGGGGGTCCGCAATGACCATCGACGTCAATCTCACGCTACATCAGGACGGGTATTTGCCTGATACGCTGACCGTGCCGGTCGGCAGCACGATTCGCTTCAAAAACAGCGATGGTTTCGCCCATACGGCAACGCTGATCCCCGGAGCGGCGTCATTTCCTGCCGGCTCACCGTTCAACGCCTCGGCGCAAACGCGCAGCGGGTCGACGATATCGAGCCCGTGGAGCTCAGGCACGCTGCAGCCCGGCAGTTTTTCACAAACACTTACCGTCGATCAAGCGGGGACGTATCGTTTCGGATGCTTCTTCCACTACGGCGCGCCGATGCATGGAACGATCATTGCGCAATAAATGTTTCGCTCTACTCATCTTGATTTGGCTGTGCGCGGCGCTGGCGGTTACGTGCGATCGCGCTAGCGCCATACCGTTATTCGCCCAGCGCTACCGGCTGCAATGTGAAGCCTGTCATTCGGTATTGCCCGAGCTCAATCCATTCGGCGAATCGTTTCGTGCGCACGGCTATCAACTTCCGCTTCCTAAACATGGCACCACAGGTGTAGCGCTGCGCTACCAGCTTGAATTCGAACAGAATCCAGCAGCCGGTAACCGGCGCTTCTCACCGGGCGGAGTAGTGCTTTCGAATGCCGACATTGGAAAAATCAGCGCGTTTGTTCATTATAATTTAGGGGCGGGAGGTGGTCCCTCGGCGTTTTTCTTAGCGTACTTGGCGACATATAATGCGCACACGGAGTCGCTGTATCGCGGCGGCCTGTTCGAGCTTCCGCTCGGGCAATCACCCGGACAGCGTTTGGACGATTTGCAAGGCTACGGATATTACGGCACCCACGTGGGCTTGAACAATTTACCCCTTTCCTCACCGCGATGGGGCGGCCAGTACGAGAGGACCAGCGGACAAACACGGTTTGATCTCACCGTGGCGACGGGTGAATTCCAGGGATCAGCATATGGCGGCAAACCCATCGCCACCGGCGAGACGACATGGGCTGCGGCTCCGGAAGTGGGATTGTTCGTCCGCACCGCCATCTCGCCCGACGTTACCGTCGGCGTCCAAGGAATCGAAGGCACGCGTTGGATCGTGCCCACGGGGCGAACCGGCTTTCGGGACACGTATACCCGATCGGGCTTGCTGGGCCGAGTGCGGTATCGCAAACTCGAATTTCAAACCGAGCAGTGGTGGGGCGTGGATCAAAATGCCGACGGTTTCGGTTCGCGCATCTCCAGCAGCGGCGGATACTTCCGGGTGAAATACTATCCGAATCCGCATGCGTACGTAGGGGTCCGCTACGATGCATCCGAGAACCCATTTCTTGCCCGTGACATCGTCTATTACGGAGCGTTCATGGTTACACCGCATGTCCGGCTGCTCGCGCAGCAAGTACAAACCATCACGGGTACCTCAAGTTTCGGCATGGCGTTCACCATCGGTGTGCCGTGGCCGTCGAAATTGTAGGCCTTCGAATGCGGATTCTGGTGGTTGAAGATAACGATCCGGTTGCGGCCGCGGTTGCCTCGATGCTGGAGCGCCGCCACTACGCCGTCGACGTCGCGCGTGATGGTGAAAGCGGCCTGGACTTCTTGCTGCGTCACCCGTATGACGCGGCGATCATCGACGTGATGCTGCCGCAGCGCGACGGATTTTCGATTGCCTCCGCGGCGCGGGCGCACGGCATTCAAACGCCGATGCTCATGCTTACGGCGCGCGACGCGGTCGAGGACCGCGTGCAAGGGCTGGACAGCGGCGCCGACGACTATCTGGTCAAGCCGTTCAAGGAAGAAGAACTGGTGGCGCGCGTGCGCGCCCTCACGAGGCGCGGCGAACGGCCGGTGCAGGGCGTCCTGAGCGCAGGGCCGCTCAACATCGACGGAAAGGCCCGTATGGCCACGTGCAGCGGAAAACCGCTGCGCCTGGGGGCAACAGAATTCCGCATGCTCGAATTCTTCATGCGCAACGCCGGCATTGCGCTCAGCCGCGATTTGCTTCTGGAGCGGCTCTGGGATTATGATTTCGACGGGTCCAGCAACATCGTAGACGTGTACGTGAGTCAATTGCGGCGCAAGCTGCGGCGGGCCGGGGCCGGAGAGGTAATTCAAACCGTTTGGGGCGTGGGGTACAAGTTCGTTTCATAACGGCGCGCGTGGCTGTGCGCTTTCTTGTGATCTTCGCTGCGGTACTAATCCTTCTGAGCGTCGGCGCGTACGAGTTTTTAGCGCGTCAATACGCGGCGTTGCTGGCTCCCGCTCTAGGAACGCCCGAAACGGCGCGCGCCTTTGCCACAGCGATGCGCCGGGTGTTGTTCACGATTATCGCTTTTGACGTTCCGCTGCTCGTCCTGGTCGGCATCGCGTCATGGCTGCTGGCTGCGGCTTCACTGCGGCCGCTCATAGCCGCAAACGAACGGGAACGCGCATTCGCGGTGGATGCGGCGCACGCGTTGCGATCGCCGCTGGCGACTATTGCGGGTGTTGCGCAGGCGGCGCGCGCAACCGCGGCGCCCGAATCGGCAGGCGCCTTCGAGACGATCACGCACGCTGCGCTAGATGCTTCCAGCATCGTTGGCGATCTGTTGACTCTGGCGCGCAGCGCGCATGTCGAAGGGCTTGCGCACGAGCCCGTAGATTTTGGAGCGATCGCCGCGGACACGTCGGCAGAATACGAACGCCTCGCGAACGAACGCGGTGTGGCGCTGCAGCGCAACCTTTCAAGTGCGATCGTGGACGGTGATGAACGGCGCTTGCGGGAACTGGTTCGCAATCTGCTCGACAACGCCACACGGCATGCCCGTTCAACGATAACGGTGTCCGCGCGCCCCGCCGGCCGCTGGGTGGAATTCAGCGTCTCGAATGACGGCGACCCCATAGCGCCGGAAATGCGCGAGCGGGTTTTCGAACGCTTTTTCACCGCAAACGGAGCGCGGGGCAATGGGTTGGGTCTTGCGATCGTGCGCTGGATTGCGCAAGCGCACGGCGGCAGCGCTTACGTGCGTGAGAGTGAGTCCGGCACGACGGAATTCGTTGTGCGTTTGCCCGGTCTTTCGTAAATTCGTAGCGGCCAGGGCGCTCCTTCGAGGTTCTACGTGCGCCGGACGGGTATCTACGGGCTGTTATGCAGTCTCTGACACCCCAGCGCCTGACGCATTTGCAAGAACAGGCAAATTTGTGCCGCCAAGGCATCATCCGTTCGCTGCTTGCAGCGGGGTCGGGCCACTCAGCGGGTCCGCTCGATATGGCGGATATTTTTACGGCGTTGTATCAGCACGTCATGAAGCACGATCCCAAGAATCCCGAATGGCCGGACCGCGACCGTTTGCTGCTTTCGTGCGGCCATATCGCGCCGGTGCGGTACAGCGCCATGGCGTACGCCGGATATTTTCCGGTTGAAGAATTGCTCACGCTGCGCAAGTTCGGCTCGCGCCTGCAAGGCCACCCCGAACGCGTGCGTTTGCCCGCGCTCGAAACGACGTCCGGTCCACTCGGTGAGGGTTTGGCTCAAGGCATCGGGATGGCGCTGGCCGCCAAGATGGACAAACGCGGTTGGCGCGTCTACGTTGTTACCTCGGACGCGGAGCACCAATGCGGGCTGCATTGGGAAGCCGTAATGACGGCAGCCAAATTCAAACTGAACAACCTGATCGCGATCGTCGATCGCAACTTCATTCAAATCGACGGCAGCACGGAGGACGTCATGCCGCTCGAACCCCTTGCCGATAAATACCGCGCGTTCAATTGGAACGTGGTCGAATGCGACGGCAACGATATTGCAGATTTTATTGCCGCGGTAGAAAAGGCGGAGCAATCCGCGGATCGTCCCAGCGTAATCGTCGCTCACACCGTGCCCGGCAAGGGCGTAAGCTACATGGAGGGCGACTACACGTGGCACGGCAAGCCGCCGAATAAAGAACAGGCCGAGATCGCGCTTCGCGAATTGCAAGCGCAGCACGAAAGGATTCTTGCGCATGAGTAGCAGCAACACGTTGAACGGCGAAGCGGCGTTGCGCCTTGTGGCGCTTGACGATCCCAAGAGCCTCAAACAGGTTCCAACGCGTAACGGCTTTGGGGAGGGGCTTATCGAGGCGGGCCGGCAGAATCGCAATGTTTTGGCAATCTGCGCCGATCTTGCCGAGTCGACGCGAATGCTTGGTTTTAAAGAGGCCTGCCCGGATCAATACATCGAGATCGGCGTTTCCGAACAGATGCTTGTCGCGATGGCCGGCGGTTTGGCCGCAAGCGGAAAAATCCCGTGGATCGCCAGTTATGCCATGTTCAATCCCGGCCGTTCGTGGGAGCAAGTCCGCACGATCATGGCCCTCAATGAAACAAACGTAAAAATTGCGGGAGCGCATGCGGGCGTTTCGGTTGGCCCGGACGGCGCGACCCATCAAGCTATTGAAGACATCGCGATCATGCGCGTGATACCGCATATGACGGTCGTCGTACCGTGCGACGCGGTGCAAACCAAAAAGGCGACGCTTGCACTTACGCAGATGAACGGCCCGGTGTACCTGCGATTCGCTCGCGAAAAATCACCGATCGTTACAACCGAACAGACACCCTTCGAGATCGGCAAAGCGCAAATATTCCGCGAGGGCGCAGACGTCGCGATCGTTGCCTGCGGCATTCTGGTATACAATGCGCTGATTGCGGCACAACAGCTCGCCAAGGAAGGCGTGGACTGCATGGTCATCAACAACCATACGGTTAAACCGATGGATGAAAACGCGATCGTCGACGCCGCTCGCACGTGCGGCGCGATCGTCACGGTTGAAGAGCACCAAATTCACGGCGGCATGGGTTCGCGCGTCGCGGAGATCCTCGCGCAGCAATGTCCGGTACCGATTGAGTTTGTCGGCGTGCGTGACCAATTCGGCCAGTCGGGCGATCCTTCCGAACTGATCGAATATTACGGAATGGGCACGTCCGCGATCAAAAATGCCGCGGAGCGCGCCCTCAAACGAAAATAGCGGCTGCGGCCGGCTTAGCGGCGCAGGCCTAAGGCCGAGATGAGCTCCCGGTAACGGTCCAGGTCTTTCTTCTGAAGATAGTTCAGCAGGCGGCGGCGCTGGCCGACTTGCAACAGCAGGCCGCGGCGGCTGTGATGGTCCTTCTTGTGGATCTTCAGGTGCTCGGTCAGTTGGTTGATCGAGGCGGTGAGGATGGCGATTTGCACGGGCGCGGAGCCGGTATCGCCATTCGCGCTGCCGTACTGAGCAGCAATTTCGGCTTTTTCTTCTTTGGTAAGGGGCATGGGAGGAGACTCCTCATTCAAGGATGGGCTCGCATCGGATGCAGGCACAGGGTCCGCTCCGGCGACCGGGGCATCATACCAAACGCCCCGCGCAAGCGCAACCCGTAGTTGGGGCCCCGCAAGGCGGGGGGCGCGGAGGCTCGGCCGAAGCGCCTTTTAAACGGGAGGTTTTAGTGCGGATTTCGGGTTCGACATTTTTGATAACGGGCGGCTCGTCGGGGCTTGGGGCTGCGTGCGTTCGCGAGTTTACGCAAGCGGGTGCGAACGTGGTGATTTGCGATGTGCGTGAACCGCTTGAGGCGGCCGGTGCGAATGATGCCCGCGTGCGTTTTGCGCAAACGGACGTCGCCGATGAGGCGCAGGTGCAAGCGGCGGTGGAGAGAGCGGTGCAAGACTTCGGCGGCCTTTCGGGTGTCATTACTTGTGCGGGCATCGCAACGGCGGAGCGGGTGCTCGGGCGTGAAGGTCCGCAGCCGCTCGATCATTTCCGCCGCGTCATCAACGTGAATCTGATCGGCACGTTTAACGTGATTCGTCTTGCAGCTGCGCAAATGCTCAAGCAGCCGGTCGAGCCGGGCCAGGATCGCGGCGTTATCGTATGTACCGCTTCGGTTGCGGCGTTCGACGGCCAGATAGGTCAGGCAGCATATTCAGCCTCGAAAGGCGGAGTCGCTGCGTTGACGCTACCCGTCGCACGTGAGTTCGCGCAGCACCACATCCGGGTGATGACGATCGCGCCGGGGATTTTTGATACGCCGATGATGGCCGGACTGCCTGAAGCTGCACGCGAGTCGCTCGGCAAACAAACGCCGTTCCCGCCGCGCCTCGGGCGCCCGGCCGAATACGCCGCACTGGCGCGGCATATCGTCGAAAACCAAATGCTCAACGGCGAAGTGATTCGTTTGGACGGCGCGATCCGGCTTGCGCCGCGCTGATTACTTGCCGCGTACCGGCGTGGGACGTCCTTCCCGATCGATGGCGACCATAACGAATTTGCCAACCGTAGAGAGCCGCCGTTCGCCCGTCCCCGGAATCTCGCCCCAGAGCTCGACTTCAACCGTTACGGACGTGCGCCCAATGTTCACCACGCGCGCTACTGTTTCAACGAAATCGCCTTCGCGTATCGGCGATTTGAAGTCGACCCGGTCGATCGATGCGGTAACGACCGGCTTGTGCGAGGCCTTCATGGCTGCGATGGAAGCGACTACGTCCATCATGGCAACCGCTTTTCCGCCGAACAGGGTTCCGTAATGATTTACGTCCGTCGGAAAGACAATCTCGGTACGCCGTTCGACGATTTGCTCGTTATCTTCAGTCATCGGATCACCGCTTCAACTCCTCGTGAAGGGAACCATTGAATATGGACCTGCAACTTACCGGCAAAGTGGTGCTCGTCACCGGTGCGAGCTCCGGCCTGGGCAAAGGTTGCGCGCTGCAGCTGGCGCGTGAAGGCGCGAGGATAGCCGTTGCCGCCCGCCGCACGGACGACTTGGAGCGTGTAGCCTTGGAAGCGAGATCGAGCGGCGCGGCGCACGCCCGAGCGTTTAGCGTTGATCTCGCGGATGCGCGATCCATTGACACGCTATTGCGCGACGTGCACGCGGAGTTCGGTGCGATCGATATTCTGGTAGCCAACAGCGGGGGTCCCAAGCCCGGCACGTTCACGCAGCTGGGACTGGATGATTGGGACGCGGCATATCGCGGCGTGCTGCGATGCATGCTGCAACTGGCCGGCGGCGTGGTGCCCGGCATGCGGGAACGGCGATGGGGACGCATCGTCGCGCTTACGTCGAGTTCGGTGAAGCAACCCATCTCTACGCTTGTACTCTCGAACGCATTCCGCACGGCACTCGTATCGGCACTCAAGACGCTTTCAAATGAAGTCGCCGCCGAAGGCATAACGGTGAATGCAATTGCAACCGGCCGCATCCGCACGCAGCGCTTGCAGTCGCTCTACGGTGACGATCCCGCGCAGCTCGAACGCGCGGGCAAAGAGGTGCCGGCCGCGCGCATCGGTGAAGTCGAGGACTTTGCGCCGCTTGTCGCGTTCTTATGCAGCCCGCTCGCGGGATACATCACGGGGCAAACGATTTCCATCGACGGAGGACTGGTTGCGGGACTCTTCGGATGAGCCGGAGTTCATTCGTATCCGCGGCGGTGCGCAGATTCTTCCGGGTACTGCTCGTGCCGCGCGCGCCGGGCGTTATGAAGTGGCAATCTTCAAC
>DASRSF010000045.1:0-1853 GCA_035656615.1 Vulcanimicrobiaceae bacterium
TGGAGCGAGTGGCTGCAGTGGCGGCAACGGGCGTGGACCTCATCTCGTCGGGGTGGATCACGCATAGCGCGCCCGCGCTGGACTTGGGACTCGACGTCGAAGGGTAGCACGTTATGGATACACGCGATGCAGCGCAACAACACGCAGGCGCAAAGACCGCCCACGACGACGACACGCCGCCTGCGCTCATTGAATTCATGTCCGGCGGCTGGGCCGATGCTCCCCTGACCGTCTCGCGGCTTCCCCAGGCCGCCCGGTATAAAGCGCGCCGTGACGCCTTGTCCGCCGCATTTCCGGGGACGTTTCTCATTATTCCGTCGGGTCATGAGCAGGTCCGCGCAAACGATACGAATTTTCGTTTTCGCCCGTCGAGCAACTTTGCATACCTGGCCGGTCCGGGTGAACCGGGCGGAATGCTCGTACTGGAGCCGCGAGGAAGCGGTCATGAATCGGTGCTGTTCGTTCCTGCGCACAATCGCGGCGAAGCTGCGTTCTTCACCGACCGCGTGCAAGGGGAACTGTGGGTCGGCCGTCATCGAGGCGTCGACGAAAGCCAAATTTACTTCGGCGTGGATCATTGCCGCCCGCTCGCTGATACGGCGGGATATTTGAGCGACCTGCGCGTCCGCGGCGCGCGCGTGTTGAACGCGGACCAAGATGCCGAACTCGCTACGCATTTGTCCGAAATGCGTTTGGTAAAAGACGAATACGAAATCGCGCAACTTCGGTTATGCGTCGAAATCACCAAGCGCGCGTTTGAAGACGTCATCCGGATCCTTCCGCGTGCGGCGTCCGAGCGCGAAATTGAAGCGGCCTTTTGGGCCCGGGCGCGGATTGAAGCGAACGACGTTGGCTATTTGACCATTGCCGCCGCGGGAGACCACGCATGCACGCTTCACTGGAATCACAACAGCGGACGCGTGCGCAAAGGCGACTTGCTGCTTCTAGACGCCGGCGTCGAAGCGGAATCGCTCTATACTGCCGACATCACGCGCACGCTGCCGATTTCCGGGAACTTTACACCCGAGCAGCGCGCCGTGTACGAGCTCGTGTACCGCGCGCAACAAGCGGCTTTTGCGCAGGTGCGTCCCGGCAACGATTTTCTTGAACCAAATCGCGCCGCCATGCGAGTCTCAGCCGAAGGGCTGATCGATCTGAACATCCTGCGGTGCTCGATTGACGAGGCGCTCGATCCGGGCAAGCAATTCTACCGCCGCTACTCGCTGCACAACGTCAGCCACATGCTGGGCATCGACGTACACGATTGCGCGAAAGCCCGTTCCGAAAATTACCGGTACGGGAAGCTGCGCGAGGGAATGGCGCTAACGGTCGAACCCGGACTGTACTTCCAGCCCGATGACGCCAGGGTTCCCCCGGCGTTTCGCGGCATCGGCGTACGCATCGAAGACGATGTCGTGGTCACTTCCGAAGGCCATGAAAACCTTTCCGCGATTTTACCTTCGGAACCCGGCGCGGTGGAGGATTGGATGACGCGCGTCCAAAGCTCCTAAAAGAGGGGAATTCGCCGTTGTTGGATGTAGCGCACGTACGCAAGGATTTCGGAACCGTGCAAGCCGTGCGTGATGTATCGTTCGTTCTTCAATCCGGCTCAACGTTTGGATTACTGGGGCCAAATGGCGCGGGAAAGACGACGACGATGCGAATGATTGTGGGGATCTACGCACCGGACGGCGGCTCGATCACCTGGAACGGCGCCCCGGTGGGCGAACGTGCCCGCAAGATCTTCGGATATCTGCCGGAAGAGCGCGGATTGTATGGCCGCATGAACGTGCGCGACCAGATTCTCTACTTTGGCCGTTTGCACGGCTTGACTGCGCCCGACGTCGGCAACC
>DASRSF010000046.1:0-2617 GCA_035656615.1 Vulcanimicrobiaceae bacterium
CATGATGTTGGCCCAGTTGAAAGCCGACGACGAAGCGCTCAAAAAGTACATCACGATGATTGTCTAATATGACAGCGCCTGGCAACATTCGCAGATAGACTGTGCGTATGGGCCTTACCGTTGCAGCCCTGGGCATAAAGCCGCATACGGGCTGGGCCGCGTACGTCGTCCTTGCCGGACAGCCGGACGCGCTAGAAATCCTAAGCCGCGGGCGCATTGAACTGTTGCCCTCGGATGGTTCGATTCCGCGGCACATGTACCACGATGCGTCCAATCTCAGCGACGCAGCTGCGAACCAGCTCATATCGCGCGCGAAACTCGCGGCAAAAGCCCTTGTCGATGCGTGGCTGGACACACTGCTCGATGACTTGCGATCGCAGCGTGCGCAATTGCGCACGGGCGCCGTTATAACCTCGAACAATGCGGCCGGGGACACCGCCCTTTCCGCGATCCTTCGCTCGCATCCGCTCATCCATGCGTGGGAAGGCAAGCTGTTCCAAGACGTTTGTGTCCAGGGGTGTGTCGCTAAGGAAATACCCGCAGTTCGTATTCCGGAGCGTGAAGTGTGGAACGCGGCCTCAAATACGATGCGCCGTCGAGTCGATGCGATCAAAAAAGAAATTGACGACCTTCGCAAGACGGTAGGCGCGCCGTGGGGGTCCGACCAAAAGTTGGCGAGTGCGGCAGCCGCCGCCGCACTCGGCGCGTACGATCCCGGCAGCGTGCCGCGGCAGGGGCCTCTTTCCGCGCGTGGTAACATTAGGTCCGTTCGGTGAGGGCCATTAGCTCAGTTGGTTAGAGCGCATGCTTGATAAGCATGAGGTCCCAAGTTCGAGCCTTGGATGGCCCACCAACCCCACGCTTACCGTGTAGGCCCCTCCGAATGCGGGAATAGCGCTTTTCGGAGGATATGGTTTGGCGCAAGCCACTGACAACCGCGACCAAGAGCGGCTCGATTTGCTTGTTCGCGCGGGTGAGATTTTTCATCAATCCCTGGACGTGACGGCGACGTTGAACAACGTGGCCCGGCTCGCCGTGGATTCGTTCTCGGATTTGTGCCTGTTCGACCTTATTGACGAGCGTTCCGAGCGGCTTTTCGTCACGGCCTCCGCACACCGCGATCCCAGCAAGGAAGAGGCGCTCGCTGCGGTCGCTACCATTCTGTACGTGGAAGAGTACCGGGTTCATCCGGTCGTGCACGTCTCGCGCACGGGAGAGCCGTTCTTTCTGCCGCACATTGATGAAGAAACGCTTATCCGCCACGCCGCCTCGCGCCAACATGAACAATACATGCGGCGCTTCGGGTACCGCTCCAAAATCGTCGTTCCCGTAATCGCACAAGGCCATATCTTCGGGGCCTTGACGTTCGTGCGCACCGGTGATGCGCGCGAATTCAACAAAGCGGACTTGGCGTTCGCCATGGAATTGGGGCGCCGGGCCGGCCTGGCCGTCGCCAATGCCAAACAATATCACCGCGAGCAGTATGTTGCCGAAACGTTGCAGCGCGCTTTCCTGCCTCGCCGATTCCCAAGCCGCCAAGGGTTGGAAGTTACGGCACACTACCGGCCGGGTTCAACCGAGGCCGATATCGGGGGCGATTGGTACGACGCGTTCGAAAACGACGCAGGGCAAATCATCGTCACGATCGGCGACGTCACCGGTAAGGGAATTGAGGCGGCACGCTTGATGGTGCTGATGCGGCAAGCGATCCGCGTCGCCTCGCTTTACTCTTCCGATCCACGAAAAATTGCCGGCGCATGCAATCGTCTGTTGCTAAAGGAAGGCGGAGAGCGTCTTGCCAGCGCCTTCATCGGCGTGCTCGAACCAACGACGCGATCGCTGCGATATGTTTCCGCCGGCCATGCGCCCCCGCTTCTGCGGTTGTCCAATCGCCAAGTGCGCAGCTTAGAGAAGCCTTCGGCGCCGCTGGGCGCGTTTGCGGATCTGCACCTGGACCTGCACCGCATACGGTGCCCCGAAGGCAGCATGCTCGTGCTCTTCACCGACGGCATCATCGAGATCTCGCGTGATGTCGTAGCCGGGCAAGAGATGCTGGAACACGTGGTCAAATCTGACGCCGTTGTCCATGCGACGAATCCGGCCGAATTTATCGAGCGCGCGATCGCGAACCAAGCTCCGCGAGACGACATCGCCATCATCGTCTTAAACTTTGCCCGCGCGGAGATGCATTGGCAATTTGAAACTGAGGACGCGCGTGCCGCCTATACGATGCGCGACGACTATTTCAAAACGCTGGAAGAGCGGTGCATCATGAGCCGCGATGACCTCTCGACGTGTGGGGTGATCTTTGCCGAACTTGTCGGTAATGCGGTGCGCCACGCACCGGGACCGCTCGGAGTATCTTTGGAATTCCGCGGAGCGGACGTCATGCTGCACGTCATCGACAAAGGCCCCGGGTTTAAATATGAGCCCGCACTGCCTGCAAACTTGTGGGCCGAGTCGGGCCGCGGCTTGTACCTGGTATCCGAACTGTCACGCGGGGTGCAGGTGGAAAGGATTCCGGGTAAAGGCACGCACATCGCAGTTACGCTTCCAATCATGTGCAAGCGTCAAGGTCCCGGCACGTTGCCCGGCCAAGCCGCCTAACCTTCTACTT
>DASRSF010000047.1:0-5365 GCA_035656615.1 Vulcanimicrobiaceae bacterium
TACATCGATACGGCGCTGTCTACCGAAACGATCGAGCTGCAAATCTTGAACGTCGTTTCGCCGATCGCGATCGTGGCGTTGACGCTTGCCGTTGCGCACGGCGTTCTGCGTCACCGCGTCTTTGACGTGTCGTTCGTCGTAAGCCGGACGGTTGTATACACGGTATTGACTTCGATTATCGTCGGCGCGTTCGTAGCGATTGATTTCGTGTCGTCCAAACTGATCGAGCATCTTCAGGTCGCGGCGTTTTTCGAAGCTGCCTCGGCACTTGCATTAGGCGTTTGGCTTAACGTGCTGCATGCAAGAATTGACCGGTTCGTCGATCGGGTGCTGTTTCGACGGCGTCATCTTGCCGAAGCCCGTTTGGAGCGCACGGCAAAGAGCCTCATGCATGCTGAGTCGTCCCAATTCATCGACGAGGCGGCCGTTGTTGAACCCTGTGATGCGTTGGCGCTGGCGTCCGCGGCGGTGTTCCGGCAAGACGAAGGCCAGGCAACATATTCGCGTGTTTTTGCCAAGGGATGGGAGCAAACCGACGCGTCAAGACTCTCCGCGGACGATCATCTCGTCGTGCATCTTCGCGCCGAATTGCAGGCGGTACACCTGGCCGAGATCCGCTGGCCTCGTGCCGACTTGCCTGCGGGAATGGGCCAACCGCTCTTTGCAGTGCCGTTTGTGGTTCGGCATGAAGTGCTCGGTTTCGCCGTTTACGGGGGACACTGCGGGGGCGAGGCGATTGACCCGGACGAACAAGGCACGCTCGTGCGTCTTGCCGATGCCGCCGCCGCCGCATACGAGTACTTGCGCGCCAAGGATCTCCTCGATGAATCGACTTCGCTTCGCGCACAGAACGACGTGCTGGTACACGAGCAGGCGCTGTTGCGCGAAATGGTCGATGCCCTGCGTGGAAATCCACGCGTCGTACAAAGCTAGCCGTCAACGCAGTGTCAGACCTTGCCTGTAGAGTCGCACCATGAAAACCGGCACGCTGCGTGTTGTCATTACCGCCTTAGCGATGGTTGTTCTTGGTGAGGGCCCGGTTCGGGCCAATGAGCCGGCGTACAATGCCGCCGTCCGCGTTCGAACGGTGCTGCGTACATCCGTTACGCAGTCGGGCCAACCGCTGCAGTATCCAAAAGGCAGCCCGCAAGCCACCATGCTCCAAGTCCAGATTCCACCCGGCGCTCAAACCGGATGGCATACGCATCCAATCCCCGGTTTTGCTTACGTCGAAAGCGGACGCCTCACCGTGCAAACTCGGCGCGGCTCGCATACGTTTGCGGCGGGAGAGGGATTCGCCGAGACGATCGACACGCCCCACAACGGCCGAAACCTGGGACGCATTCCGGTCAAACTCATCGTCATATTTACCGGAACGCGGGGCGGCGCAATCGTTCGTAAGCTTCGGCCGTAATCGCCGTTACGGTGCGGCGCGCGGCGCGTCGAATGCCAGTGCCGTCATCATCGCCACGCCCGTTGCAAGCGCCGCTTCGTCGATATCGAACGTACTTGAATGGTGCGGGCTCGCGGTTCCCGGATCCGACGCGCAACCCAATGTGTAAAAACATGCGGGCACGCGCTGGGCAAAAAATGAGAAGTCTTCCGCTCCCATGAGTTTATCGGCGGTGAGGACACGTTCCGGTCCGACCACACGCTCCGCCAATCGCTTGACGTAGCGAGCTTGTTCGGGATCATTCTCCGTGACGGGATAGCGCCAAAGGTACGTAAAGTCATACGCCGCGCCCATGGCCTGGCAGCAAGACTGCAGGACGCGTTCGATGCGTGCGGGCATCGCTTGGCGAACTTCATCGGAAAAGGCGCGCACGGTACCAAGCATGCGTACGGTGCGCGGAATAACATTGTGAATTGTTCCGCCGTGAATGGCCGATATGGTAATCACCGCAGGCTCCAGCGGGTCGATATGCCGCGAAACGACCTGTTGAACCGACGTGATGAAGTTTGCGGCAGTGTAGATCGGATCGACGGCGTCATGCGGCGCGGAACCGTGCCCGCCTTTTCCGAGCACGTCAATCTCAAGCAAATCGCTCGAGGCGTAGAATGGTCCTTCGCGTACCCCGATAATGCCGGTTGAGTACTTGGTGCTCAAATGCAGCCCGTATGCGCGCTCGATCCCAAAGCGTTCAAGCAGGCCGTTTTCTACCATAACCTTCGCACCGCCCAGGCCTTCCTCCGCGGGTTGAAAGACCAAGCAGAGCGTGCCGGCTAAACGGTCCTGCCCAGCGGCGATGAGCTCTGCCGCGCCGAGCAGGATGGCAACGTGGCCGTCGTGTCCGCAGGCATGCATCGTTCCGTTGGTCGACGACCGGTACGGAACATCGTTTTCTTCATGAATCGGCAATGCGTCCATGTCGGCACGAAGCATGATGGTACGCCCCGGCAAAGATCCGCGAATTACGCCCACCACGCCCGTCGTGGCAAGTCCCGTGTGTACCTCAAAACCCAATGCCTGCAGACGTCCCGCTACCATTGACGCAGTGCGCCGTTCCTCGAAACCAAGCTCGGGGTGCATGTGCAGATCGCGCCGTAGTGCGACGACCTCTCGCGCTAGGCGGTCCGGAACATCTATCGTTGCCGTCATACGGCAGGGACTTTTGTCGGAAGCGTGGCATACCCTGGCACACCAAAAGGGGACGATAGGCAACTGCTGGATGACCAAAGAGAAGCTCGACTCGGAATACGTGCAATCGGAATACCCTTTATCGTGTTGGGACCACTTGGACTGCTCGCTACGGTGAGAATCGGTCCGGTTGACCTGGCGGCTGCGGCCGCCGTCATCGTTCCCAGTCTCTCTCGCTGCGATCGACGTGCGCGGCGCTCTCATACCGGCGTTGTCTTGTGCGATTCTTTACGGAATCGCAATGTTGTTGCCGTGGGAAGTCAATGGCGAGCCTTCTCCTCGGATGGGGCTTCCAACTCGTCGGATTTGCAAATACCGTAACCGCGTGGTAGGATTGCCGGGTAAATCTGGTTTCGAAGTCCGCAAAGTCCATTTGTTGAAGGCACTAGGCGAGTCGAATCAGGCCCAACAACCCACGTAAGTAAGGAGTCTCGTTTAGTGTACGTCGATGAAATGTTGAATTGTGTGGATTGCGGACGTCAGTTCGCGTTCACTGCCGGTGAGCAGCAGTTCTATGCCAGCAAAGGTTTTCAGAACAAGCCCAACCGTTGCCCCGATTGCCGTCAAGCACGCAAACAAATGCGTTCGAGTAGCGGCGGCGGGTCCGGAATGGGCGGCGGCGGCGGTCAACGCCGGGAAATGTATCAAGCGACTTGCAGCCAGTGCGGCGGCATCGCTGAGGTACCGTTCCAACCGCGCGGCGATAAGCCGGTCTACTGCCGCGATTGTTTTCAATCGCGTCCCAGTTACCGTTAATCAATAGCGCTCACAATCAGCGAAGGCCCGCCGTTCCGGCGGGCCTTCGCGCGTTCCCACCTCAGAGATTCTTCATGTTTATTTTCTAGGGTCGTCTCCCACAGATCTTTGGGAGGATCCCCCAATGCTAACATCACGGTGGTTCTATTCCGGCATCGTACTTTGTGCCGCGACGCTGGCGGCGTGCTCCGGCGGCGGGAACGCAAACACGAGTACGGCGGATAGTGCAATGCCGCCAATGTCGGACGCACGAACGAGAGCAAACGGTCTGGCGGCCGGCGCCGCTGCATCGTCCGTTCTTTCGACGCTCACGGCCGAGCGGACAATCGGCTCGACCGTTATCCCGGCTATCAACCAAGGTAATCCATATGGCCTAGACGTTGCGAAAATTTCGTCGGGCAAAATTCTTGCAGGCGACTTGATTGTCTGCAACTTCAATAATTCAGCCAACACGCAAGGTGAAGGGACCTCGATGGTTGCGCTTCGGCCCATTATCGGGTCGTCTCCACGGTTGATTACGAATACCGCCGCATTGCGCGGATGTAACGCGCTTCTCGCAGCACCAACCGGTCCCATATGGGCAGCCGACTGGACAGAAAACATCAACCCGATTTTCAATGCGAACGGCGGTTTTATAACCGGATTGAATCAGGAACATTGGCATCACCCGTTTGGCGAAGCATTTGCGCCGCCGGTAAATCAGAACAGCGATCCCGCGTTCTACGTCAGTAATGCTGGGGACGGCAGTTTGGTGCGGGTCTACGTTCTTGCGGGACCAACGTTCAAGTTTACGACGATTGTTACGGGCTTCCCGATCAATAATGGTTTGCCGGGAGGCATTTTAGGACCATCGGGTCTGAACTACCAGCGCGCCGGCGATCGTCTCTACGTCGTGGATGGCACCAATAACGCGCTATACGCCATCGACAATGTTTCACGGATTGCGGCGGGCGGGATCGTGGTTCACGGTACGGCCTTCAGCGGCTCGCAGGCTGGTGCGGCGCACCTCATTTACAAGGGCAGTCCGCTCAACGGCCCGGTAAGCTCGGCGGTGTTATTCAACGGCAATATCGTGCTTGGAAATACGCTCGATCCCGACGGTAAGAATCTGATGGTCGAGATTTCGCCTTCGGGGGCCTTGTTGCACATCTCTAACGTCGACACGGGTGCAGCGGGCGCAATCTTCGGCATGGTCGCCACCGGCACATCGGCGTCTACGACCAGGCTCTACTTCAACGACGACAACGACAATACGGTCAAAGTGCTGGAGCCGTAACACGCCGCGGCGCAGGCAGCGAAAGACGCGCCGGGTGTCCTCATCTGGCGGGCCTGCTTAGCGTCAGATTATATATTATGGTACATAATACGGCGTATGAACGAGTTTGTTCGTTTAGGAGACGCGGTGCGGGCCGCACGGCTGGCGAAAACGCAATACGATCAAACTGCCGGGCGTGTACGCTGCGGGACCAGCAACGCCACGGTAACGCAGACCACAGTGTTCAGAAGCAGCGCCAGAAAACCGGCGTTGATGCCGAATGGGCCGGTACTAAAGTGCAGCGAATAGGCGGCGGCGCACTCGCCCACGACCAGACCTGCGCCGACCGCCCATGCGCTTACGCGAGGCCATATCAGCGCGAGCAATACGCCCGGCAACAGCTGCGATATCCCGTTATAGTAAAAAAGCAAGAGATCGACTAGCGACGTCTTCGCCAAAATCCACAATATCAGCGCCAGCGCGGCGCAAATGAGCACGAGCGCGCGGGTCCAAAACAGGCGGGATCGATCCGTTGTTGCCACGCCGAAAGCATCGCTCAACACATTTTTGGAGAAAATGCTCGCTGCGCCGAGCAGTAACACGGAAGCCGGCAGAAGTGCGGCTAGGCATCCGGCTCCGGCAACCAGACCCAGCACCCACGGCGGAAACGACCGCGCGATAAGCAATATGAACGACTGATCGGCCCTGGTTCCCAC
>DASRSF010000048.1:0-8694 GCA_035656615.1 Vulcanimicrobiaceae bacterium
GGCATCATTGAGTTCGGCCGCGTGCTCTATTTGTACCATACCGTTTCGAACGCCGCGCGTATCGGCACCCGGTGGGCGATCGTCCGCGGATCCGGATGTACGGTCTTGGATCACTGCAACGCGACGTCGGGTGATATTCAAACATACGTGCAGTCCAACGTCCCGTTGGTAGATTCGGGTTCAATGACCGCCACCGCGACGTGGAGCACGACAACCGACCCGAACTCGACGTGTACGGCGACAACGCCGGGGGGCAACGACGGCACGGGCCACGTCGTTTGCGTGACGGTATCGTATCCGTTCAATTTTGCAATACCGTACGTGTCCAGCACGGCGCTGACGCTGTCGAGCACCTCGCGGATGGTGATATCACAATAGCTCTGCGGGAGCGGAGCATCGGCGCGCCGTAGCGCCCCACAATGGATCTGGTTGAATTACAGGGAGAGGTACAAGCCCTCGCAGCCCGGGGGGACGGAGTAAAGGGCGCCGCAGGAAAGGTGCTCGAGCAGGTCATCGCGGCTCTGGACGAGGGCCGGCTCCGAGTTTGTGAACCGGCCGAAAATGGTTGGGTGACGCACGCCTGGATAAAGCAGGCGATATTGCTGTACTTCGCACGCCGTGACGCGGAGGTCATCGGCGAGCCCGGGGGCTTGTCGTTTTACGACAAAATTCCGACGAAGACGAATTATGAAGCGCTGGGTGCGCGCTGCGTTCCACCGGGCGTCGCGCGCTATGGCAGTTTCTTAGGACGCGGCACGATCCTCATGCCCGGATACGTCAATATCGGAGCCTACGTCGATAGCGGGACGATGGTAGACACGTGGGCCACCGTCGGCTCGTGCGCGCAGATCGGTAAGCACGTCCATCTTTCCGGCGGCGTTGGTATCGGTGGCGTTTTGGAACCTCCGCAAGCGCAGCCCGTGATTATTGAAGACGGCGCCTTCGTTGGCTCGCGCTGCATCGTCGTTGAGGGCGTGCACGTGCAACGAGAAGCGGTCTTGGGTGCCGGTGTGGTTCTTACCGCCAGTACGCCGATTGTGGACGTACGCGGCGCAGCGCCCGTTGTTACGAAAGGATGTGTTCCTGAACGCGCGGTCGTCATTCCGGGAACGATGCCCAAGCAATTCCCCGCAGGCAGTTTCAACGTGCCTTGCGCGCTGATTATCGGTGAGCGAACGGAATCGACCGATCAAAAGACTTCGCTCAACCTGGCGTTACGTGAATTCGAGGTCGCCGTGTGATTGAGGCGCCGCTGCGAATCGGCAGAGACCGCGCCCTATTATACGGCACGGCTTTGATCTTGCTCTGCCTAACGCAAGTGCGTTTCGTGGTGGCGCAAGGGTTCGGTGATTGGAGCGCTTTTTGGGCAGCCGGCGCGACGGCCGGAACGATGGATTTGCTGGACCCGCAGCGGCACGCAATCTGGCAGACCGCGCACCAACTGCCGACCACGATCTTTCCGTATCTTCCTGCGGTTGCGTGGTTGTATTTCCCATTTAAGCCGCTGTCAATTCCGGCGGGATATGCGGCGAATTTTTTGCTTATGTCGCTTCTGGCTGCTCTGGGCGCAGTCATCGCCGCCCGCGTGTATCTTTTACGGCTTGAATTTACGATGCTTGCGACATTTGCGTGGCCGCCCGTGGTGGCCGCATTGAGTACCGGCCAGAATTCGCCGCTCGGATTGGCGGGCGCGATGTGCGCAGTGTGGGGCATCGCCGGCGAATCAGCGCTTATCGCGGGTCTTTCTATCGGCCTGCTGCTCTACAAATTTACGTATGCCGTGCCGTTCATCGTGCTCTGCTTGCTGCGTAAACAGTGGCGGGCGCTCGGGGTCGTTTTCGTCTGCGCAGCGGCGTGGTATCTGGCCAGCGCCGGTGCTACGGCGGGGGATTGGCTCTGGCCGCAACACTATGTTGCCGCGCTTCACGGCTACTTTGCCGCGGATGCGCAGCACAATGCCGTTAAAGCCATCAGTCTACCGGGTCTTTTGCTCCGGGCGGGCGTTGCGGCACCCCTCGCTTTCTGCGCCGGCGCGGCACTGTTCGCAGCGGCGTTACCGGCGCTCATCCGTTCCAATCTGCTGGAGGCGGCCTCGTTCGCTCCGCTGGTTGGATTAGCGGCCAATCCGCACACGCAGCCGTACGATGCCGTGCTCGCGCTCCCGGCGATAGTGTACTTTGCTACCCATGCTGCCGAGCCGTGGCGGACACGGGTCGTTGCTGCGATCTATGTCCTAGCTCCCTTGTGGTTGCTTAGCGGAGTGTTGCGTTTCGATGTTCTGGCTATACTTTGTGATGTGCCCGTCCTGTTGTGGCTCTTGAAAGGATACGATGAATCCACGTCTCGCCCATATATCGGCATCGCTGATTCGGGAGATCGCAGCCAAGCGTAAAGCAACGTCGATCGATTTGGGCCTCGGTGAACCTTCACTGATGCCGAAAACCGAGCATTTGGAGGCCGGCACGAAATACGCATATCAATTTGGTTTGCGATACACCACCAACGCCGGCGACCTGGAATTGCGCCGCGCTATCGCCGAACACTATGGATATCCGAAACTGAACCACGCTGATAACGTTTGCATTACTACGGGTTCACAAGAAGCGACCTACGCGGTTCTCAAGACCGTTCTCGATCCCGCCAAAGACGAAGTGCTTGTCGTCGAACCGGCGTTTCCATCATACGCGAAGATGGCGCAACTGGAAGGAGCGTCCGTGCGAACCGTTGCCATGAGCGAATCGGACGGCTTCGCGTTCGACGCAGAGCGTATTATAGCCGCCGTTACTCCGGCCACTCGGGTCATCGTGATTTGCTCGCCCTGTAATCCAACGGCTCGTGTTATTCGGCGGGACGCCGTTATCGCGGTGAGCGAAGCACTTCTAAGTCGGGCCGGTGAACCGATCTGGGTACTTCATGATGAAATCTACCGCGAACAGACCTTCGTCGACGATGCGGGATACTTCGCGCAACATTACCCGCACACGATCGTGACCAACAGCGTGAGCAAGAGCAACGCGTTAACTGGTTTGCGTCTGGGGTGGGCGATGCTGCCGCACCACATTGCCCCCGCGCTTGTGAAAGTCCACGCTTGGGTGACTTCGTGCGCCGACACGTTCGCCCAACAAGTCGTCCTGCATATTTTCAAAACAGACGCGCTGGGTGAATACGCCGCATGGTATGAGGAGCATCGCGCGATGGTGCTGCGCGCACTGCAGGGCAGCGGCCTGCGATATATCGCTCCTGAAGGGAGCTTTTACGCTTGTGTGCGCCTCCCGGAGGGCGTCGAGTCGCTGCGGGCATCGCACGAACTGGTGGACGAACACGACGTCGTTGCCATTCCCGGAATTGCGTTCGGGCAGTGTTTTGAAGGTTGGTTACGGCTAAGTTGGGTCGGCGACCCCAAGGCGTTCGCGCAGGGGCTCCAACGCATTGCAGACTACTCGCTCAGCGTATTGCAACAAGATACGGCGTAATGCGTTAAAGTGGAATTGGGAAGGACCTGTGAAACACCCCAACCGGCGTCTGAGCCATCCGGACCAGGCCGGTAGTCCCCATTTTGGGGCTTCGTAGGCTTTGTTACGGTCCGAATGTTCTAATGACCATCAGACCGCCTTCGTGAGCTATTCACAGCCTGAGCTCATACTTACGTTCATGCTTCGCAGGACGGGTCTGCCTCGGCTTACCCCTCTCACGATTCGCCGGCCTCGATTAGAGCGCTGGCTGGATGCCTATTGCCAATATCCGGTGCGCCTGATTATCGGGCCGTCCGGGTCCGGCAAAACGAGCACCGTTTTAAAGTACTGCGAACAAACCGCACGAGAGACGCTCTATTTCAGCCTAGCCGACGCATGTGACGCGGCCGGCATCAAAGATTTGCTTCGGACGGCGCTGGATGTCAGCCCGGCGCAGTGTCGCGAGATTGTCGTGGATGAAATCGACAACGGCACACCCGAGGCAATCGCTGAGCTTATGCGCCTAGTTGAAGAGGCCCCGGAAAATATCACGTTGATTTACGTCGGACGATCGCGGCAACTGCTTGACGCGCGGCGGCTGATCGCGCGGGGCGTTGGTGTGGTGTGCGATGCCCGTCGTCTGGCATTTGACGCCGAGGAGGCGGGAATGCTGGCCGAAGCATGTGGTATCGCGGCGGGTGACCTAGAACTGCGGCGATTGATCGAAGATACGGACGGCTGGGCGATGGCCGTTTCAAGTGCGATTCGAACTGCGGCAGCCGAGAACGAGACGCTCGATCGCGCTTATCAACTTTGGCGCGCGCAATCTCAGGGATTCCTGCACGATTTTGCCGCTGCAGAATTGCAACGGGTTCCCATAGAATGCCGTCAAGCGTTCTGGCAGTTGTACAATGGCGAGACGCCCGACGCCGAGCGGCTGCGCGAATTGGACGCGCACGGTCTGTTCGTAACCGACGATGGACGCGACGGCGTGCGGCTTTACCGGGCACTGCGTCCCAGTACCGCCAAGGCAACACCGGCGGTAAATCAATCCTCGTTCACGCCACCCCTTATGGTGAGCATGTTCCGGTCATTCTCTGCCCGTATTGAAAATCGCGAGATTCCGTGGGTCCGCCGGCGCGACCAGCAAATTGTAAAGTACCTCTTGCTTAAACCCAACGGAACGGCGACGCGCAGCGAACTTGCCTCCATATTTTGGTCGGACAGCGATCGGCACTTGGCTACGCAAAGCGTTCGCACGGCTTGCAGTACGATCCGCAAGGCTTTTGCAGCAATCGTCGGCCCGGGGAACGTCGACTTATACTTCCGAACCGCTCCGGATATCCAGGTCGATTTCGCGAACGTCGTATGCGACGTACGCCGTTTCACGGCACATATGAACGACGGTGACGCGGATTTCGACCGCGGGCTCAATCAAGACGCGTCGATGCACTATCGCGCTGCCGAAAAACTTTACGCGGGCCGTTTGCTCGAGTTCGAATCGCCTGAGCCGTGGATTATCGGGCAGGCGAACCTCATGCAGGACCGGCTCGTACAAGCCCTCGAGCGGCTCGGCACACTAGCGCTGGAGCACGAAGAGATCGCTACGGCCACTCAGTATGCAAACCGCGCGCTTGCCGTCGCTCCCGATCATCCCGGCGCGCAGCGACTCTACGAGAACTTGGAACGGATGCGCATACCGCAGCGCGATCTCCCTCGCGTATTGCACAGCGTCTCCTAATTCCTCAAGAATAGCCGGAATTTTTTGTCCTCGTAGACCAGTCGCCAAGCACGCCATTCCGGCAGCGCGGACGCAAGCGCATGTTGTTTTTCGATAACAATCGCGTTGACGTCGCGACGCCGCAGAACCTGGCGCCAAGCGCCTTTGGCGGCGTAGACCGTCTCGTAGTCTTTCCAGACGGGTGGTGGGAACGGGTCCGCACGCCCGTCGAGAAATTCCCGAACGTTTGGATATTGCAGCGCAAGGCTGCACCAGGCGAAGTCTTCACAGTAAAGATTGTGCGTTCCGGGAATGGCGCCCAGGCTTGCGATTGCAGCGACCGGTAACGTACCTTTTGTGTAGTCTGTTGAGGTAAAGAGTATGGCGCCCGCCAGTATCGCTGCAACCCCGCAGCCGGCGTAAAAAAGCATTCGAATAGGCCGCTCGGAGAAAATCGAATTGACGCGCGCGCTCTGGGCGAGATACGCGGTCAGGCGCTGAGCTACGGCGGGAGCCAGTGCGATAGCGGCGATTGGAACGTTACGCACGGCGCTGAACGTCAACCACGTCATGGCAGCAAATAGCAACAGCTCACGCCAGCGGCGTGAGGGTTCAACGCCGAATATACACGTTGCAACGATCAATGGAAGCGCACCGAGCGAAAACGACGTCGCGGTGATGTCGCTGGGCTGCCATTCGTTTATCGCGGCGCGTATGGGACTTGCGACCAGGTGCAACGCATACAGCGGCAGACGATATCCAAGAGGAGTAATAAAAACCGCCGCAACGCATCCCAGCGTGACGAACAAGCATTGACGAACGTTCGGGGTCCAGCCGCCCTCGTCGATCGCCATGCCGATTGTCCACAATGCCAAAAGAACCGGCGCTAATGCCGCGCTTGCGTGTAGATTTGCCCAAACGGCGACGAGCGGAACAGCCAGCCATAGACGCGGGCCCGTTGATGTGCGAAGCAGGAAAAACAATAACGCGAGCACAGCCCAACCGAAAACTTGCGCGCGAATGCCATACGATTCGAGCATTGCGAACCCCACGCATACAACGGCGAATGCGATCGCCACCGTAGACGCTTCTAAAGCTCGCGCGGCCATTGCGGTCACCAGGAGCGTTATTAACACCATCGTCGCCGCTACGAGCACGGTAACGATGAAGAACGGCGTCCCAAGCGTCAGCGCAACCAGTACGCTCAGAGCCCACTCTTGCGGTACCCACGGAGCCCCCGGCGCCGTAAACGCCTCCGCACCGAGTGCCGAGGGAAGATGTCCGGTGTGAATGATTTGCAGGCCGAGCCACTGCTGCCACGCGATGTCGCCGTCACGACCGGGATCGAACCAGCCCGCAAGTGACAGCCGCACCAAGAATATTGCGCCCAAGGCGAGCCCAATGACGATCGTTCCCGGTATCCGAGCGTCCGTGCGATCTGCTTGCTTTCGCCGGACCAGGCCAACGTACGCGCAGACAAGCATGACCGCGTACACCGCAAGGGGCAAATGACCGATCATGCTTCTTCGAAGATGAACCGGTCCCCGATCAAGACGTCGCAGCGCTCGAGTGCTCCGCTCCCCAGTTCGATCACGGAGTCGGCGCCGCGGCAGGTGAGAAGCAGTTTATTTTGTGGAACCGCGCAGGCAGTGCGTAACACGCGGCGCTCTCTGTCCAGAAAGACCACGTCGATCTCCGTCTGCATTCCGATCGTATGGATGACCGCGCAATCCTCAAACCAAAGTCCTTCACGAGGCTCCACGCGCTTTCGCGGGATTAAGCCCAGCATCCGCTCATACCATCCGCGCGCACGCCGCACATGTGTCGCGACGATCTCGCCGGTGGTTGCGTTTCTGATTCGCACTAACGTGACACCGCAATCGGCAAAGCTACCGCTATGGCACTGGCTAAATACGGGGCGAAAGCTATCGGAACGGCGCGGCTGCCTCCGCCTCGAACGTACGAGTACGCCACCGCCGCTAGGCAGCCCGCGCAAAACGCGAGCAGAGCGATCTCGCCGCCCAGCACGGCACCGCCCAGCGCCGCGAGTTTCACGTCGCCCCAACCCATGCCGCGCCCTTTTGAAATTGCAGCCGTAGCGGCGAACGCCGCAAACGGAATCGCCGCCCAAATAAAGGGCCCCGGCTCCCTGCGCAGCACGGCAACGATAAATATGAGTGCTAGGGGGATGAGGGTGAAGACGTCGGGTACGATTCCGTGCCGAACGTCCGTGCACCAGATCGCGGCGAGCGCACACACGACGATCGCTGAAAGAAGAAGGCGTTCGGAATCGACGTACTGCATGGCGATCAGGGCCCCGATAATTGCTGCACCGCCGACAATAATCGGCACAGGAGGCTCCGAGGGCGCCGGGGAGCCGTCCAATCGCTCATTGAGCGTTATCGTGCCGGCTAACGCGACGCCGATATATGCGGCAAGCGCGAAGAACAGTGCCGCTAAAACGGTGCCCATCAGTTTTTACGTCCCTTGATGCGCCAGATAATTGATAATGAGGCTGCCGAAGATAATGACAAACAATGCCGGCAGCAAGAAGAAGCCCATTGGGAAAACCATTTTTACGGGCAGCTTGGCCGCATGTTCCTCTACGATGAGAATACGATGGGTGCGTACATCTTCGGCCAGTTCAGAAAGAATTTTTCCGATGTTCGATCCCAGCCGCTCAGCCTGAACGATCGCAGCAACGGTCGTGGTAAACTCTTGCTGGTTCAGTCGCTCCGCGGCCGCTTTCAACGCGTCGGCTCGGGCACGGCCCAGGCGAACTTCCGCAAGAGCTTCTTTAATCTCGTCGCCCAAGGCCCCGGGTGCAGTGTCGACGGCATAGGCCAAAGCGGCATTTACTGAAAGGCCTGCCTGGACCGTCGCGGCCACCATATCGAGAAAGTCGGGAAGCGTTATCTGCACTTGGTCTTTTCGGCGTTCCATGGCGCGATGCAAGAACGACATTGGAGCGTACGTGATCGCGCAGAACAGTCCAACCATAAGTAGAATAACGACCAGCAGCGGAAAGTGAACGTAGCGCGCGACGAGCAAGATCGCTATTACGGCGATTAATGCAGCAGCCGCAATGCGGAAGACGATTTGGGCCGGCGTGACCGTATACCAACCCGCTTCCAAAAGCATCTGGCCGAGTTTCCCGCGCTGCTCCTGGGGCAGCACCCGCGTGACGAAGCGCTCCATGCGCCCGCCGGACTCCGTGGTTTTCGAGGTGGTGCTGCGTGATTCGAGTTCCTCGAGGGTCCGCGCCAGTGGGCTGCGTGCCGGAATACATGAAACTGTAAACAGAAACGCAGAGAACGCTCCCAAAATAGCGATAACGAAAGAGAGATCGAGCATCACACCTTCACCTGCAGTATTCGATTGAGCGTGAAGATTCCCAGCCCTTCGAGGCATAAAATAATCAGCCCCACGGTATGGCCCGGCGGAGTAAACAACAAACCGTGCGACATCGTGGGCTGCGTGGTTAGAATGAAAACGCCCAGGAAGACGGGGATACAGGCCAGG
>DASRSF010000049.1:0-8467 GCA_035656615.1 Vulcanimicrobiaceae bacterium
CGGATCGTCGTGTACGGCGGCATTTGGGTGATTCTCGAGGATTCGCACATCACCACGATTGCGGTGCTGCCGCCATTTCGCGGTCACCGGTACGGCGAGCGGATGCTGATGCATCTGGTCGACGAGGCAATCGACCGCGGCGCATCGTGGATGACGCTCGAAGTACGTCAGACCAATACGGTCGCGCAAGCGTTGTATCATAAGTATGGATTTACGACGGTCTCGACTCGTAAGGGCTACTATAGCGACAACAACGAGAACGCGCTGGTGATGTGGGCCGGCAACCTGAAAAGCGAAATCTACAAGAACCGCTTGCGGGTATTGCGCGCGGCGCTCGATGCATGAGGTTTGCCGAGATGGCGCGGCGCGTGCGCGCGGACCTTGGGCAACAGCACCGGTACGCGCATTGCGTGCGGGTCGCCCGCATGTCTGAAAATCTTGCGCAGGTCCACGGTTTGCCGCGCAATAGCGCGCGCGTCGCCGGAATGTTGCACGACCTGGCACGCCTGTATCCCGCGCAGCGCCTGCTGCAAGAAAGCGAACAGCGGGCGTTGCCCATAGACCGCTATGCCCGCGAGCACCCGATTGTGCTGCATGCGCCGCTTTCGGCGGCTTTGGCGCGTGAACGGTACAACGTTGCGGACCCGGCCGTGCTTTCGGCTATCTCCAAGCACACGTTAGGCGCGGGTACGATGACGCCGCTCGATTGCATTCTCTATTTGGCAGATAGCCTTGAGCCGGGGCGCGATTTCCCGGAGCGCGCCGGTCTGGCCGAGCTGGCCTCCCGCGATTTGCGGGCAGCCATGCATGCAACGATTGCCTCGTCGGTGCGGTATCTACGGGAGAGGCAGGTACCAATCGCCCCGCAAACGGCGGAGGCGATGAAGACGTTCGGCCACATGGCCGATGTTACGGAGGTTTGCACTGGCGGACATAGTTGAAATCGTGCTCGATGCCGCGCACGACAAAAAAGCGGAAGACGTCGTCGACATCGATGTGTCGGGCAGAACGATCCTAGCGGATCGATTCGTCATCGTTACGGGCCGCTCAAAAATTCAAACGCGATCCATAGCGGACAGCATCACGGAAAAAGCCCAGATGGCGGGGCTGCGCAAACCCCGCGTCGAGGGATATGCCGACGGCAATTGGATTTTGCTGGATCTCGGAAACGTCGTCGTCCACGTCTTCACCCCCGATCAGCGCGCCTTCTACAACCTGGAGCGCTTGTGGTCCAGTGTACCGGAGCGCCAAGCGCAAACGTCATGAGCCGGCGCCCGAGAGTACGGTACGAAACACAGACAGGAAGACGGCGCCGGCAAGCATTACTGCGCGCGGGCGTTTGGGTATTCATCTTCGTGTTCGCCTTTAGCATTGTTGGCGGTTTGCTCGCCGTGGGATTCATTCACTAGATGGAAGTAAGGAAAATGTATACTGTGAAACGCGCACTTGCCACGGCCGTGGCTGCGGTGCTGCTGGCGGCCGCTCCCGCGCTCGCGAAGACCTTCATACAAGATCAGGCCGGCATGTTCAGCCCGCGCATCGTCGATGAGCTCAATACGCGCATCGGCAACTTCAACGCACAGACCGGCAAGGAAATCATCGTTCAAACGGTGCCCTCGGTCGCCGGCGGCGACGTGCGTGCGGCCGCCCAAAACGCGTTCGCGCAACAGCAGGTCAATGGCGTTTTGATCTTCATCGACAAAGGTGATCGGCGGGACTACATTCTGCCGGATCGGGCGCTGGTTCAAGCGGGCTGGTGGACCTCGGACACCTCGACGTCCATCGCGAGCGCGATGGAGGCGCAATTCCGCGCGGGTGATTTCGACGGCGGAATTACGACTGCCGTAAATCAAACGTTGAACATCTTTCGATCGCATGTAGGATCCCTAAGGACAAACCAGTCTTCTTATGCGAATCGCGGCGCGTACGCGCAACAAAGTAATTCCGGAGTACATATCAGTATGTTTTGGTGGATCATCATCGCGCTTTTTGCGTATTTCATCATCCGTTCGATTCTTCGAGCCGCATCCGGACCGCGCTACTACGGCGGTGGTCCGGGCGCGCCGGGACCGGGAGCCCCGGGACCCGGCTATGGTCCGGGGCCGGGTTATGGTTACGGCGGCGGGTACGGCTTCGGCGGCGGAGGCGGCTTTTGGAGTGGACTGCTCGGCGGCCTGGGCGGAGCGTTCTTGGGCAATGAACTCTTCGGACGGCAAAACCTTGGCGGCGGCAGCTTCGGCGGCGTCGATCCGACGGGCGGTCAAGGCCCGATCGACAACAGCGGCGGCGGCTGGCAATCCGATCCGGGGCAGGCCGACCTGGGCGGCGGCGGAGGCGGCGACTGGGGCGGCGGCGGCTTCGGCGGCGGTGATGCCGGTGGAGGCGGCGGCTTCGGGGGCGGTGACGGGGGCGGCGGAGGCGGCGGCTGGTAAGACGAGGGCGCAGTAACGGGCGGCGGGAAACGCGCCGCATGCGCATCGCTACCATTGCTTTCATTCTTGCTATCGCAATCAATTGCGCGGCGGCCGCTCCGGCCGCCGCGCAAACGTATGACGAATCGCTTTTCGCAAACCTTCAGTGGCGGAATATCGGTCCGCCGCGCGGGGGACGCGCGATTACCGTAGCGGGCGTTCCGGGCCGTTCGGACACGTTCTACTTCGGAGCCGTCGGCGGCGGCGTCTGGCGAACGGACAATGCCGGACGCACGTGGAGACCGATAAGCGATGCACTTGCGGTTGCCTCGATTGGCGCGATCGCCGTTGCACCGAGCAACGCGAATATTTTGTATGCCGGTACCGGCGAGGCGGATATGCGTTCCGACATTCAGCACGGCGACGGCGTCTACCGCTCCATCGACGGCGGAGCGACGTGGACGCACGCAGGCTTAGCCGATACGCGGCAAATCGGCAAAATCGTCGTCGACCCACGCGACCCGAATACCGTCTACGTCGCGGCCCTGGGCCATCAGTATGCGCCAAATGCGCAGCGCGGTGTCTTCAAGACGACGGACGGCGGCCGCTCATGGAGTAAGGTGCTGTATCGCGATGCGGACACCGGCGCAATCGACTTGGCGATGGACCCTTCCAATCCCGATGTTTTGTATGCCTCGCTGTGGCAGACGCGCCGTCCCCCGTGGAACGTTTATCCGCCTAGCAACGGCCCGGGCAGCGGCCTTTATAAGACCAGCGACGCAGGCAAAACGTGGACGCATATTCGCGCAGGCGGATTTCCCGGCGGAGTCCTGGGCCATATCGGTATCGCAATCTCCTCGGCAAATCCGAGACGCGTTTACACCACCGTCGACACCAACGTACCGGCAACCGGCGGCATATACCGATCCGATGACGGCGGTGCAACGTGGACGCACACCGATAACGAGGCACGCATTTGGAAGCGCGGCTGGTATTTCGGGCAAATTACCGCTGATCCAAAAAACGCCGACGTCGTCTATGCGATGAACACCTCGACGTATCGGTCCACCGATGCGGGACGGCACTTCACGGCGATAAATGGCTCACCGGGCGGTGACGATTACCATGCACTTTGGATCGATCCCGCAGATTCCAAGCGGATGATTTTGGGCGGCGATCAAGGCGTGCTGGTTTCGTTGGATGGAGCAGCGACGTGGAGCTCCTGGTACAATCAGTCGACCGCGCAGCTCTATCACGTGATCACCGACAATCGGTTCCCATACTGGGTGTACGGTGCGCAGCAGGATTCGGGCGCCGTGGCCGTACCGAGCCGCAGCATTCACCGCCAAATATCAATGCTGGACTGGCGGCCCATCGACGTTGGAGGCGAGAGCGGGACGATTGCCCCCGACCCCTTGCATCCCGGGCGGCTGTTCGGCAACCCGCCGACGTACGAAGACATCAACACCAACTGGGAAATCAACATCGACCCGACCGTAAAATATCCTGACACGGTATGGCGCAGCACCTGGACGATGCCGATCGCTACCTCGCCGCAGAATCCGCGCGTTTTGTACATGAGCCGGCAGCGGATCTTCCGTTCGGACGATCAGGGCCGCAGCTGGCGCACGATTAGTCCGGACTTAACGCGCGAGGGAACGTTCGTCCCGCGTACGCTGGATGCAGCCACCGCGGCCGATAGCACCGGCCTGGCACGACGCGGCGTCGTGTACTGGATTGCGCCCTCGCCCGTCCGCGCGCACGAAATCTGGGCCGGCACCGACGACGGGTATATCTGGCTGACGCACGATGAAGGCGCACACTGGCAAAACGTTACTCCGCCGCAGCTCACGCCATGGAGCAAAGTGGGCATCATCGACGCATCGCATTTTAACGCCCAGACGGCGTACGCTGCGATCGATCGCCACCGGTTGGACGACAATCATCCGTACATTTTCAAAACTCACGACGGTGGACGTCACTGGACCGCCGCAGTGCAAGGATTGCCGCAGGACGAGTCAGTCAATGTTGTGCGCGAAGATCCCAAGCGGCCGGGCCTGCTGTACGCGGGTACGGAACGCCGTGTCTACGTTTCCTTTGACGACGGCGCACAATGGCAGCCGCTTCAGCTCAACCTTCCGCCGGCCTCAATGCGCGACATCGTTTTCAACGGCGAGGACATTATCTTGGCTACGCACGGCCGGGGAATTTGGATCCTCGACGATGCGGCATCGCTGCGTGAGATTCACGCCGCGGCATATGCGCGCGCCTATCTCTTTACACCCGCGATCGCCTACCGTTCCCGGGCGGGCGACGATCAGGGAACGCCGCTTCCGCCCGACGAGGCGGCCCTTCCGAATCCGCCGAGCGGCGCGATTATCGACTACGCGCTGGCCGCAAGCGGTTCGCCGGTCACGCTTGAAATAGTTGATCCGGCCGGCAGACTCGTTCGCAGATGGTCCTCGTCCGACCGGCCTGAAACGGTGAATGCGGCGGCGCTCGATATTCCCGCGTTTTGGGTGCACCCGGCACAGCCGCCCAGCGCGAACGCCGGTGCGCACCGCTTTCTATGGAACTTCCAGTACGCGAATCACGTGCTTGCGCCGCCTGGAGCGTATCGCGTGCGGCTGCAAGCCGGCGGCACGGCGTCGACGCGCACATTAATCCTGCGCCGGGATCCGCGCTATCCCGCTACCCAGGCCGATCTGCAGGCGCAGTTTGCGCTGGCGCAAGCGATTAGCCAGGAACAGCAACGCGCCTCGCTTGCATACGCGCGCGTCAAACATCTTCTTCCCATGCATCCGCAGTTGCGGGAGCTCGCCGGTGAGGCACCGCCGACCTCGCCGGACGATTCGGTCGGGAAGCCGGCTAAGGACTTCAACAGCTTGCGTTATATCGCCGGCGCCCTGCAGACGCTTTTCGAAAACGTCGAAAGCGGCGACGCGCGCCCAACGCCGGATCAGTACACGGCTTTTGCGCTGCTAAAGGCCAAGGCCGCGCGCGCAATCACGCAAGCCCAGGCGGTTCACTGACGAAGCGTGCGATCGTACCAGCGGTCGAGATCCGTTTTAAACGTTACGCGAGCCTGCGGATTCAGGTAGACCATGTGCCCTGATGGATAGAAGCCGAAGGTGATGTTGCGCTCCAGCGGCGGCGCGATATCCATGTGTTCGAAGGTGTAGTACGTTGCAAAGTACGGCGTGGCAAAATCGTAGTACCCATTGCCGGAGAAGACTTGGAGATGTGGATTCTGCGACATTGCCGCCGCGATGTCGGGCACGACGTTGGCCGGCGGATCGTCTCCGTTATGGTGCATGTCCCAGCGCGCACCCAGCAAACCGCCGTACGCCGTCGGCCGGTACTGCAGATTGGTCTGATAGTGTAGTTGATCGCGAACGTACTGCGACCACGTAGAAACAACGGCGCTGTTCATGCCGACGTCCGAGGGATCCCAGTCGGGATAGTCGGACATCCGGTCAACCCCATACGTTGCGTATCGAGAGTCATAGCGGCCGACCACGATGTCTTGTTCGCGCAGGAGCTCTTTCTCGTAATTATAGTACGGAATGCGCATGCTCGAATTGCGAATATACTGCTCGGAGACCCCGAGATAATCATGCAAGCGCCGCACGACGCGATCGCGTTCCGAAGCGCCGAGTCGGTCGCCTTGTGCCAGCGCGTGCAAATACTCCGACCCAGCGAACGCTTCGACGCCACGCAAGTATTGCGCCAGATTCGCAGGATGCTGCGCGCTGCGATGGTGGTACCAAGCAGTAGCTGCTTCCGTCGGCAAGTACAACACGTACGCCCAATCGCCCCCGCCGATCGGCGTGAATCCGCCAAGGCCCGTCAAGCCGAAATTGAGAACCGAGGACAGAAATACGACGCCGTTGATCTGCACGTTGGCGTCTTGCAGCATATTGACCAGCACGGCGTCGCGCGTTGTACCGTAACTTTCGCCGAACAGAAACTTCGGCGAATTCCAGCGGTCGAATTGCGTCAGATACCGTTGAATAAACTGCGTGAACGCGCGGCCGTCCTGATCCACGCCCATAAAGTCTTCCGGTTTACCGTAGCCCAGCACCCGGCTGTAGCCGGTGTTCGGCGCGTCCACGAAGACTTCGTCGGTTCGGTCGAGGAGACTATCGGGATTGTCGAGCAGCGTGTAGGGAGCGGGCGGCGTCGCTTGGCCGTTCGCAAGCTTTACGCGTACGGGTCCGAACGAGGCCATTCGCAACCAAATCGTCGAGCTGCCCGGACCGCCGTTGTAGAAAAATGTAACCGGACGCCGCGTTGTATTCGCTCCGTCCTTCGTGTACGCAACGTAGAACATCCGCGCGGTGATTTGGTCCTTGTCGTTGCGAAGTGTAATCATACCGGCACGGGCAGTATACGGAATCGCCTGGCCGCCGACGCGGTTGACGTGATGGGAGACCGCGTCCCGGGGTGCCGGCGGAATCACGGGCGCGGGCGCTGCCGCTAAAAGCGCGACGGCACATGAAGCGGCTGCTAAACGAGAGAAATTCATCGCGGTCTCCTAGCGGCTCGCGTCATACCAGTGCGCGAGGTCGGATTTGAATTGAGCCAGCGCAGCATCGTTCAAGTACACCATGTGACCGGATTGGTAGAATCCGAAACTGATGTTGCTTTGAAGCGCTGGTGCGATGTTTAGGTGCTGCAAGGTATATACCGTGGCAAAGAACGGCGTGGCGAAGTCGTAGTAGCCGTTTGCGGAAAACACTTTGAACCGCGGGTTCTGAGTCATCACGTCGGCGAGATCCGGAGCTACGTTGGTCGGCTCACGTTTATTATGTTCGAAGTCCCACGAACTGCCGTTGGCGTAAATAATGCCGTAGATGTTCGGCCGGTATTGAAGCGGCGAGGTGTACTTCAAGTCGTCACGGAGGTACGCATTCACGGCGGTCGTGTACGGCGCGTCGACCGAGGAATCGGTGGGATCCCACGGCGGCCCCTCATTGGACGAGGGCTCTAATCCATACGTGGTGTACCGCGAATCGAGCCGTCCGAACACGACGTTTTCGTCGCGCAGCAATTCCCGCTGATACCGATCGTACGGAATACGCAAATTCGATTCCAGCACGTACTTCTCGGGTATTCCAAGAAAATAACTTAGACGGCGCGCAGCTTGTTCGCGCTGCGCACTGCCGATGCGGTGCCCGGCATACAATGCGTCCAAGTACTGCGTGGTCGCGAAGTCCTCAACACTGCGCAAAAACGTCGGCAGATCGGGCTTATTCGGAACTTTGTTGTGGTACCACGCGGTCGCCGCTTCGGTCGGCAGGTACAAGACGTACGCCCAATCGCCGGTCGCATTGGGTTCGCCGTTCCCGTAATCCAAGCCGAAGTTCAGAATCGAGGAAAGCAGCACGATGCCGTTGAGTGAGATGCCGTGATTGAGCAAGTAGTCCGCCAAAGCCGCCGACCGCGTTGTTCCATAACTTTCGCCGAACAAATATTTGGGCGAGTTCCACCGGTGGAACTCGGTAATGTACCGCTCGATGAACTGGCCGAACGCCGCGACGTCCTGATCCACGCCGAAGAATTGCTTTTCTTTTCCGGCCAGGATGCGGCCGAAGCCGCTATCCGGCATGTCGATGAACACTAGATCCGTTTTATCGAGCAGGCTATATGGGTTATCCGATATCTGGTAGGGCGGCGGTCCGGACGGCTGTCCGTTGCCGGCGCGCACGCGCACGGGACCGAACGACCCCATTCGCAACCACATCGTCGAGCTGCCGGGGCCGCCGTTGTACATGAACGTCACCGGCCGGTTTGCGCCGCCGTCCACCGTGTACGCCGTATAGAACACATGCGCCGTCGGCTGCTCTTTGTCGTCCAACAACGTAATGGTACCGGCGCGTGCGGTGTAGGCGTACGTCGTTCCACCGATTGCAATTGTGTGTTGCGTAACCGCGTCGGGCGTTTGCCCAGCTGCCGATGCTTGTGCAGCCTGCGCTGAAGCGGAAGGCGGGGGCGCCGGTGCGGCTCCCACCACGCCAATAAAACAAAGCAGCGCCAAGGCGCTTTTGACGTTC
>DASRSF010000050.1:0-6501 GCA_035656615.1 Vulcanimicrobiaceae bacterium
GGATGCCGATGCAACGCTGGGCAATTGCATTCGGCAAGGACAACACGGTCACGTTCGGCGAGTATAAGATTGCGGAAACCGCAACGTTACCGAACCAAACGCTTCAGCTGAACACGATGAATGATTGGCCACCGCCCGGCGATCAGGCGGTGTTCATCACACCGGAGTACGGGCCGCTGCGCCCATTTCCCGGCGTGACCGAAGTTCAATTGCAGCCGGTCAACACGGATCCGCCGTTCGGCCGGTACCGCGTTGCGGGAATCGCGGATAATTCGCAGACGCAGCCGCCGGGATATTATTTGGCAATCGGTTCCAACGCGTACAGCAGCCAAGGCGTGCCGAATGCCGGCGATCCGGTTGATATCAGCGCGACGAGTTCTCCGCCGATTTCCGGTCTGAACTCCGCCATCGGCGGCGGTCCGCTTTTGGTAAAAAACGGCGCGTGGTATCCCGATCCCGACGGTCCCTCCAAAGGCGAGTTTGCCACGCACATGCCGGCGACGAGCGCCGGCGTGACGAGCGAAGGCAAACTGCTGCTTTTTGAGATCGACGGACGCCAGCCCGAACAATCGATCGGCGTGCTTCAGCCGCAGCTTGCCTCGCTGATGATTGCGTTTGGCGTCGTGACCGGAATGCAGTTTGACGGCGGCGGGAGTTCCACGATGATTGCGCGCCTGCCGGGTCAGAACGCGGCAACGGTTCAGAATTCGCCCTCAGACGGAAAAGAACGGCGCGTGGCAGACGCCTTGATGGTGTACAGCGATGCGCCCGTAGGAAAAGCGGCCCGGCTGTACGCGTTTCCTCAAGCAATTCGCGCGATGCCCGGCGCTCGCATTCCGGTGCATTTCGCCGTAACGGATGCCGGCGTGCATCCTGTGGATTGCGCGTGCACGCCGCGCGTCACGATTACTCCGGCAGACGCAGGCACGCTGAGCAACGGCGTTTTTATCGCAGGCCCGCATGCGATGGATGCCCGCATGTACGTCGCCGCTGGTACAGTTCACGCGGAAGTGCCCGTTTATGTAACGGACTCGCCCGCCTTCGTGGAAATCACTCCGCGTCAACCGGCATTGCTCGGCGGCGAATCGGTGTCGTTGCAGGCACACGCGTACGACGCACACGGCTATGCAATCGCGCTGCCCGAACATCTGGGCTGGCACGCCGCCGGCGGATCGATCGACACGTCTGGCCAGTTCACCGCGGGAGCTCGTGACTCGCTCGTGGAGGTCCGGCTGGGGTCCGTGCTTGCGCAAACGGTGGTAACCGTAGGCGAACATTCGATGCCGGTTGCGTTCGTGCAATCCGCGAAATTTTCAACCGCGCCGCATGGGGGTGAAGGAAGCATTGAAAAAGATTCGCCCTGCGAGGGTTGCCTAACGCTGAACTACGATTTTACCGGAGCCGAGCGCGCGGCATATGCGGCTGCCGATATTCCGCTTGCTCAACGCGCGCTGGCGCTCTCGGCAGACGTTTTGGGCGACGGCAACGGCGAGATTCTGCGGTTAGCCGTAAACAACGCGATTAACGAACGATTTTTATACACCGTGGCCAAAGTCGATTGGCACGGCTGGAAGCATCTCGAATACCGCTTTTCGGCGGCGCTTCCGCAACCGATTACATTCAAATCGCTCTATGTCATCAACCGCGTGGGGCCCGGAGATGCCGTGAAAAGCGCTGGTTCCGTGACATTTCGTGATGTTCGGCTCATTCTGGCAGGCAGCGCGCAAAGTTCTCCAAAATAGCGCGCGTTATGAGCTTCGACGCACCCGCCCAGCGAGCGCTGGACACATTGACGGCACGCGGCGGCCAGTACGGTGAGATACGCTTCGAAAGCAACCGTACCGAACGGATCGAAGCGCGAAACGGCATCGTAGCGACGCTGTCCGACTCCACGAGCCGCGGATACGGGATACGCGCAATGGTGGATGGGGCGTGGGGGTTTGCGGCCAGCTCCGATATCTCGGATACCGGCATCGACCGGACGGCCGCGCGAGCGGTCGAAATCGCAAAAGCCGGCGCAGCAATTGTGCGCGGCAAAACCGCAGCCCTCGCGCCGGCGCGCGCATACGTCGATACGTTTGCAACACCGATCGGCCGCGACCCGCGCGACATCCCTTTGGGCGACCGCGTTGCGCTTCTTCTTGAAGCCGAAAAAGCGCTTCACGTCGCGCAGGAGATACGCGTGGGCCGCGCGTGGATCGACATCTGGACCACGGACAAGTTCTTCTACAGCAGCATCGGCTCGCGCATTCAACAATCGATCCGTCAAACGGGCAGCGGCATCGAGGCGATGGCCGTTGGTGAAAGCGACGTGCAAACGCGCACATTCCCCGGTGATATCGGCTTATATAAATCCGGCGGCTGGGAAGTGGTCGAGCAGGCAAAGCTGCGCGAAAATGCACCGCGGATCGGCGAAGAAGCCGCGGCGCTGTTACGCGCGCCGCAATGTCCCAGCGGAACATTCGATATCATCCTGGGCGGCTCGCAAGTTTCATTGCAGATCCACGAATCGTGCGGCCATCCGGCAGAACTGGACCGCGTCATGGGCTGGGAAGCCAATTTCTCCGGCGTGAGTTTTCTGGAGATCAACGAGCTCGGCAAGCTCAAATACGGTTCCGATCTCGTGAACATCGTAATCGACAACACGCTGCCGGAGGGCTTGGCAACGGTGGGCTACGACGACGAAGGCACGAAGAGCGTCGTTTCGGACATCATTCGCGACGGTGTGCTCGTCGGCTACGAGATGAGCAACGAAACCGCGCAAATGATCGGGCGCCAGAGCAACGCCTGCGTACGCGCGGAAAGCTGGGAGTACGTGCCGATGATCCGGATGTGCAATTTGAATTTGCTTCCCGGCGACACACCGTTCGAACACATCTTCGACGACGTGCGCGACGGAATATACATGGAGAGCAACCGCTCGTGGTCGATCGACGATCACCGCTTGAACTTCCAGTTCGGCTGTGAGATCGCGTGGGAAGTCAAAAACGGCAAGCTGGGTCGTATGGTGAAAAATCCGACATACGGCGGAATCACTCCGCAGTTTTGGAATTCGTGCGACGCAATCGCAGACAAAAACTCGTGGACGGCGTGGGGCACGCCGAACTGCGGCAAGGGCGAGCCGATTCAAACCGGCCGCACGGCACAGTGCGCCGCACCGGCCCGCTTCCGCAACGTCGCCGTCGGAGTCGGCTACCGTGAATAGCCCCGATCGTGAAGCAGTCGCCGAGCGCGCTCTCGAATATTCTACGGCCGAACAAACCGAAATCGGCGTCTATTACTCACACAGCGAGCTCACGCGATTCACGCACAATTACGTGCATCAGAACGTGGCAGCGAGTGATGTAGCGGTTCGCGTGCGCGCAATTGTGGGAAAGCGCACCGGAGTCGCGAGCACCAACGCGCTGGACGACGAGTCGCTGCAAGCGGTCGTCACTCAGGCAATTGAAATGGCCAACCTCGCGCCGGAGGACCCCGATTTGGTGCGCCTGCCTTCCGGCGGCCCGGTGCAGACACCGCCCGGAGCCTACATCCAGGAAACCGCGGACGCCGCCCCGCGACTGCGTGCGGAAATGTGCGATGCGATGTTCAAGCAAGCCGAGCAGCGCGATTACTGGTGCGCCGGGTTCGTCAGCACTGCGGACTCCGGGATAACGATCCTCAACAGCAGCGGCGCTCGGGCCTCGTTCGACGGCACCGATGCTTCGCTCAACGTGAAGATCAACGCCCCCGACTCAACCGGGTATGCAGAAGCCTACGACAACGACGTCACGCGCATCGACGCCGCCGCGGTCGGCAAACGGGCCGCCGACAAGGCCCGCGATTCCGCCAAACCGGAAAGCGTCGACCCCGGCGAATGGACCGTCATTTTGGAACCGGCGGCCTTTGGCGAGCTATTCATCTATCTCAGCCATCACTTCTCCGCGCAAGCGTTTGACGAAGGATCGTCGTTTCTGAGCGACGGGCTGGACCGCCAGTATCTGGGTGACAACGTCACCATTTTGGACGACTTTGAACACCCGCTGGCTCCGGGTATGCCGTTCGACTACGAAGGCCAGCCCACGGAGCGCCTGGAGCTGGTCGCAAAAGGCATCGGCAAGACGGTCGTCACGGACAGCTACTGGGCCCATAAACTGAACCGCCCTAATACGGGCCATGCCTTGCCGGGCCCCAACGCCTACGGACCCCAGGCACGAAACCTGGTGGTTTCCCCCGGCAGCAAGCCCATGAACGAACTCATCGCCGAAACCAGACGCGGCCTGCTGATCTCACGGTTTTGGTACATCCGGCCCGTGGATCAAAAGAAGGCCATCGTCACCGGCATGACCCGCGACGGCACGTTCCTTATAAAGGATGGCGAGATCGCCGGCGGAGTTCATAATCTGCGCTTTAACCAAAGCATTATCGAAAGCTTACGCGATTGCGAGTTCGGGAATTCGCTCCATCGCACCGGAAGCTATTCGTATTCCGTCGTTGTACCGGCCGCGAAGATCAATAACTTCCGATTCAGCAGTGGGACCAGTTTTTAGTCCGTTCTTACCAGCGATTGTAACGCATCAGACCGTTAATTCGCTAACGTAAATCGACGTTCAGTCAAGATTCCCATATAACGCTCAACACACTGTTGAGTCCTTCCCAATTCCATCGTATGACATTACCAAGCCGCGGTTTTTGAAGCCGGGCTGCTGACGTGATCTGCCCACGCAGCCACTACAACGACTCTTTGGAGATCTCTTCAAATGATCAAACGTTTAGGCATGTTCGCAGTGGCATTCGCGCTGGCTGCGACGGCTGTTCCCACGATGCTGTCTGCGCCGGCCGGCGCGACGGTCACCGCATGCACCCCCGGTAACAACTGCGCAACGGCGAACTTTAGCCTTTCGGCAACGGTTAACACGTATGCGTCCATTACTGCCAGCCCGACCACGTTCTCGTGGGCTGCAGTAAATGACAACTCCTCCACGGCCATCCAGTCCGACGGTGGAGCGCAGACAATCAACGCCAAAGCGCGGACGTCGGCAAATTCCGGCAATCTGAGCGTATATTTTACCGCACCGACATCAATCAGTGGCTCGGGCGGCAATTCGCTTAACCCCAACACCGCGTTGACGTTCACGTGCAGCGGTACGTACATTCCGTACACCTCCAGTGGGCTCGGAACCTCGACGGCGGCAGGCGGCGGAACGACCACCGCTGCAGCTGTTCAGACCGGGACCAATCTTAACTACTGCGCCAACTTCGCCGGCGGAGCTTCAATCGCATCAACGGCCCTGTCGTTGAACCTATTGCTGAACGCTCAGTTCCTCCCCGCCGATACGTATACAAGCACGAACGGTTTTACCGTTTACGTTAGCGCCACGTAGCCCAGAGAAGGAAAATAGTGATAGGCCGCGCGTTATATCGATTGCTGGCGCCCTTCGTGCTTATTAGCACGCTGGCGCCAGCCCCTTGTTTTGCCAACATTGCACTTTCCGTTCAGCCCCTGGTCGCTGAGTTCAAAGTACCGCCTGGTTCCACCGGGCGACTACAAGTTATTGTGAGTAATGAGGGAACGGATCCAGAGCGCGTTCTTGCTCGCAGAACGGACTGGCGTACTATTGCAGACGGATCGATTACGCTGGAAAAGGTTGGAGCGGAGCATTCTCACTCAATCACGCGCGACCTATCGCTATCGTCCTATCAATTTGCCCTTCAGCCGGGCGAACACCGTCAGCTCACCCTGTCGCTTTCGATGCCGGCGGACGCTAAGCGGGTCGCCGCCTCATATTGGGGCGGTTTTATTATCAATGCTACAGATGCTAATGCACCGCCCTCCGCACTCGGCGTCGCAGCTACCGTCTTCATTTACAACAACGTCGACACGCCGACGCGCAATGTGACGGTCCAATCAATGCGCGTGCTTTCAGGCCATGACGATAACAAACTAGTCGTCCGCTTTCGCAATACGGGAACTTCATACGTCCGTCCAGTCGCGCACTTGATTATCGGACAAGCTGGCCGCGTTGTTCACGATCAAAAAATTACCATTAGTACCGTTTTCCCGGGAGCGGTGCGAATTATGACACAGCAGCTGGGACAACTATCTCCTGGAGCATATCGCGTAGAACTAAGTATCGATTACGGCGGCAATTCAATAATCGACGCAGTTACGAACGCCAACATCAGATAGGAACAACCATCTATGCGCTCGGCGGGAATCCCAATTCATCTCACTCGCGTAACGGCCGCTGCGCTTGCGGCATGTGCAGTATTGTCCCTTTGTCTGCCGGCAGACGCGACCGTACAGATGATGACGACTCCAGTGTCTCCCACCACCTCCCCGCAGGCAATATGCGTAGGCGGGACGGCGACCTTTACTGCCAAGCTTAGCGGCGCCGGTAATGGGTCTTTCACGGAAACGCAGTCCAATTCGGGACCGACGTTCGCGTCCTTATCTCCCAGTACAAACCAGACTGTAAGCAATGGCACAACGACAACTTACACTTTAACCGGTTTGACGAC
>DASRSF010000051.1:0-6694 GCA_035656615.1 Vulcanimicrobiaceae bacterium
GCTGGTGAATTTCTTGCGAGGCGTCCTGCGCTGCAGTAGCCATTTCCGGAAGTCCGCTTTGCGGTATCGCTTCTTCAAACGAAGAACGCACATCTGCGCAACGGCGCATCAGAATCTGAAGATCTCGCTGCGATCGCGTAAGGCGGTTCGACTGCATCTGCAACGATTCAAGTGAGGTAACTAATCTGGAACTCGCGAGTTGCCGAAGCCGTGAACGCAGACGCATTGCATAACGGATTACCGGTATGACCGAGAAAACCGCAAACAATAGTCCAAGCGCGCAAAGGGCGAGCAGTACCCACGTCCACGTATCCACGGCAGTTACGCCGCTGATTCGCCCGAGGGCTTGGCCTGCGGCGACGGCGCGCTATCGGGCTTCGCCGGCGCTGGAGACGCGCTTTCGGTTTTTGCGGGATTCTTGCGCGAATCCGTAACGTAAAAGCCTGAGCCTTTAAAAATGATCGGCGCCGGGTTGATGACGCGCTTTAGCGCGCCGCCGCATGCCGCGCACGGTTGCGCATACGTATCGTTGAACCCGTGACGCACCTCAGTAACCTTGCCGCACTTCACGCATTCGTAGTCATACAAGGGCATATCGCGGTTAGTATACCCGCGTTGGCACTCGCCGTCAATCACTGCTAAAGATCCGAAAGAACTAGAAGTCCGCGAGCAGCTCGTCTTTCGGTTTTGGGTCGTATTCAGCCAAATGCTTGAATGCGGTGGCCGATTCGTCCAGCTGCGTTGCCAGCTTGCGGCCGGCACGCACGCCGTCGTACAGCATCGCAAGCTTACCGCCGTACGCCGGATATTGGAGGCGTATGGTCAGCTTGCAACGATTGGTTTTTTGTTCTATTCGAAAGTCCAACCGTCGACGAACGGAATATGCACCGACCAGCGAGAGCTGATGGTTATTAATGAAGTGCTCGACCTCGAACAGCTGCTCGGTCTGACCGGGGATAGCGGAGCGCAAAAGCACTTCGCTGCCCAAACCGATGCGCGCGGCGGCGCCGGTCAAGGTCGCGCTGCGCAGGAACGAAAGCCATACAGGCCACTTATCGACCGCGCACAGCAAGTCGAATGCGGCTTGCGCGCTCGACTGTACGTCGACCGCCGCACAAAGAGCCCGGGTGCCCGGTCTGGGCACCGCATCGCGCAGAATCGCCATGAAGCAAATACGTTCGGCACCACTATATGTAGTGCCTTTTCACCGGATATACACAAGGTGTAGTGGGTTATCCACAAAGCGTCTAGTTGCTGATTGCCACTTCCCCCGAACCGACGCTGCGCGCGAACGCAACCAGAGTTTGTACGCCTACGGGCAATGCCTCTTCGTCGATGCGAAACTGGGGGCTATGCCCCGAATGTGTGGACCCTGCTTTTTCGCTGCGAATTCCCAGTCGGATGTGCACGCCGGGCACGCGCTGCGCAAAATACGCGAAGTCTTCGGCACCCATGGTCGGCGGCGGACTTTCAACACGCAGTTGCGAGTGCTGCACCATGTACGCTTTAAAATTTTGTGCCAGGGTTGCGTCGTTCACCACCGGCGGGTAGCCGTAATGCACTTCCAACTTTACGCGCACGGCGTAGGCGCGCGCGACACCTTCCAAAATACGCCGGGCGCGGGATTCCAAGTTGTTCCGTATTTCCGGATCGTGAGCTCGAAATGTCCCACTCAGGCGCACCTCGTCCGCAATGATGTTGTTGCGGTAGCCACCGTTGATCGTGCCCACCGTAACGACCACGCTTTTGAGCGGATCCGTCTCGCGCGCAGCGATATTTTGCAACGCCAAAATCATCGCCGCCGTTGCCGGAATTGCGTCGGCAGCCGTATGCGGGTAGGCCCCGTGGCCGCCGCGCCCCTCAACGGTAACGTAGAATTCGTCCGCCGAAGCATTGACCGGACCTGGCGTAATCCCGATTTCTCCGGGTGCGAGGCGATGGTCGACGTGAAGCATCGCGACGGCCTGCACTTTCGGATCGTCAAGAGCACCTTGCGCGATCATCGGCTCCGCGCCGCCGGGCCCTTCTTCGGCCGGCTGAAAGAGCAGCACGACATTGCCGTGCAACTCCTCGCGCAAGGACGCCAGCGTTCGCGCGACGCCCAGAAGCATGGCCGTATGCGCATCGTGGCCGCAGGCGTGCATCTTACCCGGAATTTCCGAAGCGAACGGCTCTCCGGACTTCTCGGTGACCGGCAAAGCATCCATGTCGGCCCGCAGGCCGACCGTTACGCCGGGCAGTGCACCACGAATGACGCCCACTACGCCGGTTTGCGCGATACGGCGGTGCTCGATACGAAGTTCGTCCAGTTCCCGCTCTATCAGCGCTTGGGTGCGGGTTTCCTCGAATCCCAGCTCGGGATGTCGGTGAATGTCGCGGCGCAGTTCGACCACTCGCTTGCAGACCTCGGAGGCGGGAAGTAGTACGGTCATGAGAACCGTCTTGGCGCGGCGGTAAACTCACCCCTTCGTTGCGAATGACCCGGCATGTTGCCCCCCGACATCGCGCTCGTGCAGCTCATCAACCGAACAGCTACGGCGTACGTTCAAAACGCCCCGGCCTATATTACGTACCGTGAAACGACGCACGTAAGCGCGAGTACCGGACGCAGTGAAGAGATTAACCGCTTCGTGCAGGTGCGCCAGGCGGATAACTTCGCGCTGATGCAAGACCTTCCGCAAGGCGCTACGCGAACGGGACAAGCGTTCCCGATCATCCCGTACTTCGATCCGCTTGCCGGCTTTAGTTATAGCTGGTTTGCCAATCTGCGGCGCATCGACATCACCATCAAACGCGCAGAGCCGGGCCTTTGGCCGATGCCGGCAATGAACTCGCACGCAAACGTGATTGTTCCGTATATCAGTTTTTGGGCACCGTCGTACACAACGGATTCAACGGAACAACGCTTACATTTCCGCGTCACGCCGACACCGGCGTTGCAGCACGGCGACCTCTATCCGTACGATCTCGTCGTGGACCCGCAAAGCGGCCTGCCTTCACACATCGAACTGCGATTCGCCGGCGATCCCACTTCGATAACGCTTGATTACCAAACCATTGAAGGCCATTGGATCATTACGCACGCAACCTATTCTGCGCCGCAGCACTTCGGTCCGATGAACTTCGTCGTTACCTCGGATACGACGTACGAACAGATCGCGTTTCCGTCAGCGGCTCCGGATCCGCGTTTAGCAGGCACGCCGGCGCCGGCGGTGTCCCCGTAGCTACTGAGTGATCACCTGGTACATGTGCGGGCAGAGCAGCGTGTCCTCCGGTTTGTCCGCCACATAGTCGATAACGTCTTCATTGACGTTGAGGGAAACACTTGACGGCCACGGCGTCATGCCCGCGTACTGCAAGAACTTCGCCGGCACGCGGATGTAGTGGTAGCCCGCGTGCGAATCGGTCAAGCGGACCGCAACGACGGGTGGACCGTGCTGCGTGAGTATCGCGCTGGGAAAGACGGTCGCGTAATAAGCGTCCGCATCGTTTTCCATGACGATAGGAGCGCTCAGCGGGTCACCTACCGGACCATTGCACGTCACCGATTTATCCAAAGCCACGACAGTGGGTTGAACGTACGAAAAGGCAATGGGTGCACTGCCCATGACGAGCGCCGGTACGACGGTATTGACCGGCCCTTGTTGCAGCGATATTGAAACGGTTCGCGGATGATCCGCTAGAACCGTAAAGTAATCTACCGCGCTGCACGTCGCCCCATGCGCGTGCATGTCGAGCTTTGCGCGGTACATTCCCCACGGGATGTCGAACTCTACCGTTCCCTCGTTACCGTTCTCACGCACGATCGTGTAATTCTGGTCGATGATATCGCGGTGGATCTTGTCCGTGACCACGACGTGGAGCGGCAACGCGGTCCCCGGTTTTGCGCGAAGAGCCGGATTGCACAGCGCCACGTGCAGAACGATATGGGAGAGCGCCATGGCGCACTGCTTCAACACGGGCGAGGAACGGCCCCGCCTTCACGGAAGAGTCGGTGATGACCGATGCGCAACGCCTGGCAAAGGCGCTCAACACGCTGACGAAAAATCCTCAGTTTTCGTACATCAAGGCTCGGGCAGCTGCACGGCAGGAGCCTGCGGTCGATTGGGACGCCACCAAACGCTTCAATGCAGATTTCAATGCCGACGTTGACGGCTGCGAATCGTTCGTTATGCGCGACAAGAGCGTTTGCGAATGGGTGCCGGGCCAATTCCGTTATGTCGCTAAGTGACGGCTACATTGACGTAGCGCCCGGAAAGCTCGCGAATGTGGTGACCTGCTTGGAGCGGCGAGTTAGACCACTCGCGCGCGGTGATTCGGCTCCCGGCGCAACCTTGCACCGCCTTGGCAGCTCCGACGCCCAGGAATACCGAAGTACGTTTCGCCGGATCGGCGCGCCGTATTTATGGTTTTCGCGGCTGGCCCTCTCGGATGCGCAGCTTACGGACGTTTTATCCGACCCGGACATCGAGACGTACGTCGTCCGTCACGAGGGCGGGAATGATGGCTTTTTAGAACTTGATTTTCGCGTTGATGGTGAATGTGAACTGTGCTTCATCGGTGTGAGTGAAAAACTACAGGGCAAGGGATACGGACGCTGGCTTATGGACCAAGCTGCAGCGCGCGCATGGTCGCGTCCCATCGATCGTTTTTGGCTGCATACGTGCAACCTCGATCATGCGCGAGCAATGGACTTCTATGTTCGGGCGGGTTTCGTTCCGTACAAGCGTCAGATCGAAATCTCGGACGATCCCAGAGTAGCCGGCCTTCTGCCGCTCGATGCGGCGCCGCACATCCCGATCATCTAGTACAGAAGTAAAAGAGCCCGCAGCGACGCGGACTCTTTTAGTCATTCGGAGAGGGAGAGATTCGAACTCTCGAGACGCTCATCACGTCTGCCCGCTTTCGAGGCGGGTGCCTTCAACCACTCGACCACCTCTCCGTAGTTGATTTTCTTAGCGCCGCCTTTTGAAGAACGCCTGCAACTGCGCCGCCGTCTCCGCTTCCAGCACGCCGCCGGTGACTTCAACGCGGTGGTTCAGCAAGGAGTGCCGTACAAGATCGACGACGCTTCCCGCCGCACCTCCCTTTGGATCCGGACATCCATACACGAGCCGATCCACGCGGGCCGCAACGATCGCCCCCGCGCACATCACACAGGGTTCTTTCGTAACGTACAGCGTCGCACCGGACAAGCGCCAAGCACCAACATGCCTGGCTGCCGCCTGAAGCACCAGCATTTCAGCATGCGCGGTAGCATCGGGCCGGCTTTCCTTTTCATTCTTGCCTTCAAACACGAGCTCACCGATCAGCAGAATCGCGCCAATCGGCACGTCACCCTGCGCCTCCGCCTGCCGCGCAAGTTCGATCGCGCGCCGCACATAAGCTTCATCCTCGAGCACGCTTGTCATCATGAGCCGCAGCCTGGAGTAAGGCAAAAAATAATGCGCGCTCGAAGGGACTTGAACCCCCAGCCTTCGCCTTCGGAGGGCGACGCTCTATCCAATTGAGCTACGAGCGCACGGCCAACTACCGGGTTGTGTCGGGTGAATTCCCGGAACTCGGTATGTGCTTGAAGAGGTCGAGTTTGTGGTCAACGAGTCCTCTGTAGAATTTACGCACGCAGTCCGGGTGTCCAAAAAAATACGTGCGCGCGTAGGCCAGATCATCGCCGGAACTGTCCGGAACGTAATGCGAGATTTCGATTTCTTCCATTTGATTGCGGTCGACGGGGTGCGGACAGAAATCGCACGGGATGGTTGACATACTGAATGCTCTACCTCTAACAACGTGAACGGCCGCCTTCTTGGCGGCCCTCCGCGGCGCCCGATCGGGCTCACCTCAATCCTACCGGACCCCCAACATTCCCTTCCGAGTTGCAATCGTTGTCATCCCGAGCCTGTCGTCTTGTTATCCCGAGCCTAATCGAAAGACCGCTAAGCTTGCCCAAGCGCGCCTCGCCGAGCTCGGCGGTGGTTCGACAGGCTCACCATGACAGGCGACCGCAGAGCTCGGCAGTGCGCGCCTCGCTCCACACGGTGCGCTCATGAGATCAGCGCAAAAAGCCCCGGGCGACACGCGCCGGGGCTCGGAAAATGTGACTCGGGTAGGATTTGAACCTACGACCTAGGGCTTATGAGTCCCCCGCTCTACCGCTGAGCTACCGAGCCGTGACGGGGATGGCGCGGTCGGAGGGACTCGAACCCCCAACCTACAAGTTCGTAGCCTGTTGCTCTATCCAATTGAGCTACGACCGCACAGCCGCGACTGGTACGTCGCGGTTTTTCGTTTCCCCTCCCGTAATTTCGGGATGGCGGAGAGGGAGGGATTCGAACCCTCGAACGGTTTTTGACCGTCGGTCATTTAGCAAACGACTGGTTTCAGCCACTCACCCACCTCTCCGTGGATACGCGACGCACCACTATACCACACGGCGCGCGAACGTACCTAGTGCTGGGGGGTGCGCCGGCGTATGCCGCGCCGGACCATTTCGTTCGTGGCGATGAGTGCGTAAAACATCAACGTGATGGCGACCGCATTGCTTGCAAGCACGCCGAGCAGCACGCCGTTGTTCCCGCGATCCACCGCCAGCAGCTTGCGGCAGTAGAGCACGTATGGGAGCCCGCCCAGCCACACGAAGGCGTCGGCTACCGTCACATATATCGCAAGATACGCAGATGGAATTCGTTCGAGC
>DASRSF010000052.1:0-3563 GCA_035656615.1 Vulcanimicrobiaceae bacterium
ATGCCGATGGCGATCAACACGGTAACGCCCAGCGTGATAAGCGCCGCGATAAGGTCGATTTGCGGATGCGCGCCGTATGCGTGCCCCGTCTGCAGCAAAAACGGCAGATGCCATCCCCAGTCGCCGATTAAGTGCTGAAAATAATCCGACCACGACGAGGCCGTCGGAGCAACGGAGAGCCCATATTCCAAAATGAGATCCCAGCCGATCACCCACGCGACGAATTCGCCGAGCGTCGCGTATGCATAGGTATAGGCACTTCCGGCAACGGGCACCATCGAAGCAAACTCGGCATAACAAAGCGCCACACATAAGCTGACCGCGCCGGAAAGTGCGTAGGCTGCAATAACCGCCGGACCCGCCGCATGCGCGCCGGCGCCGATCGTTGGGAAAATTCCCCCGAGCATCGTACCCAGGCCGATTGCCGTCAGTGCCGGCCAGCCCAATGCGCGGCGCAGCGTGGGCCCCTCTTCTTCGGGCAGCGTCCATTCCAGCGGCTGACGAGCAGTCAGCCGCCGCAACAAGGTCTGCGCGCCGCTATTGCGGGCAGATGGAGCGGATGGCGGTTTCAGCTTGCGTGTCGGGCGGAAGTGCCGCCGGCCTGATATAGACTGCCACGTACCGCGCGTTGTGGACCGAAGTCACTATGCCCTCGAGAAGGACCGGAGCATGGTTGGAACCCGAGCTGCTTTCTCCACGCCCGGTGAAATAGTCGGCGTGCTGATCCCCGCAAATCATGATCTGCCGATGATGCACGTTGTTGACATTACGGGTGCCGCCGAAGTTGTTCGACTCCTCAATGTTCGTGTTTTGATCGGCGCGGATCAGCATGAGAATCTGCCGGTTGTTTTGCGCGTTGCCGCTTATCCACATCTGGAATCGCCCAAACAGTCCCGGCGTCGAGCTCCAGCCGGCAGGCGCTTTGAATGCGGTATCCGAGCCGGGACTGCTGCACGCGGTCATGAGTGTAATGCAAAGGACGGCCGCGAGTGAGCGCGCTGTACTCGTCATCGGGGATGTATTGGCGCTTCATAGCCCGCAATCTTTGCCCACCGATCGATGATGTCGTCGATATAGTCCCGCGTCTGGGCATACGGCGGTATGCCGTGGTACGAATCGACGGCCCCCGGCCCGGCGTTATATGCGGCCAGTGCCGCAATCAGCGGGTTGGGATACGAGCGGTACAGGCGCACGTATGAGCCCAGTAACGTTGCGGCGCCGGCAATCGCGTCGTACGGATCGAACGGGTCGATTCCCACATCGGCCGCGGTCGCCGGCATGAACTGCGCAATGCCGACGGCGCCGGCGAACGAAATCGCGCGCGGATCGTATGCCGATTCCTGCAGTACGGTCGCGGCAAGAAATTCCGGCGGCAACGCATTGCGGCGCGCGGAGGAGACAGTAACCGCGGCCAAGCGTAGCGCGTCGACAGGATCCAGTCGCGGGTTCGTGTGTAAAATTGCGCGCGTTATCGCAAGCTGCGCGCTGGGCGTGCGCGGCCCGTCGCGTAAAAGACGCATCCCTGCGATCCACGCGCTGTACGCAGGCGCATGCCAGCTTAACGCCTGATCGACGATCAGGGGTATGAATACGGCGGTATTCGGTTTGTATGGCTGCGGTGCGGCCGAGCACGCCGAAAGAAAGAGTAACAAGACCGATGTTGTGCGTCGCGGCAGCGCTTATCGTCCTCGTCGTTGGTGATGGCGCATCAACGTTCTTGTATCACATTCCGCAACACCTGTGGTTTTCGTTGCACCTGCGCACGCATCACGATCGGCGCAGGCCCTATCGCGACCACGCCGTTTTGAGCAGCGACCCAGGCGTCTTGCTGGACGGTGCCCTTGGCGCTCTGCCATACCTGCTCGTCGCTGCGGCGGCCTGGAGGCTTTCTCCGTGCGGAGCTATCGCCGGCTTGCTGATCGGGCAGATGCATGTGTGCTGGCGTCATAGCACGGAGCTTGGGTGGCGCACGCCCGGCTGGCTGCGGACACTGCTTGCATCCGGGGCGATCGTGCTGCCCGAGGACCATGACCGTCATCACCGAAACCCCGAAATCGAGTTCGGCGATATCTTTCGTTTCTACGATGCCCCCGCGAGGGCGCTTCTGGCCGCGCTCGCCCCCACGAGAGGGAAGCTGCGGTGGCGCATTCGCACCGCTGCGGGCTCGAGACCCGGCAATCTGGCGAGGTAGAGATATTTGGTAAAACGCGTGCTCTTTTTGATCTCGGACACCGGAGGCGGTCACCGCAGTGCTGCAAACGCTATTGCGGCCGCCCTGGGCGAGATCAAAGAGCCGGCCCGGTTCGAATACCGCATCGACGATGTTGCCGCACACTGTTCTTTTCCGCTCACGCAGCTGGGCTGGGGCTATTCAGCCGCGTTGCGCTATGCACCGCCGGTTTACGGCGCGCTTTACTATGCGACCAATGGACGGCGGCGGTATAAAGCCTTAGTACGCTTTTGCGAGCCGCTCTACCGCGAGCGCTTGCGCGACTTATTTTTGAATTACCGTCCGGACGTCATCGTCTCGGTTCATCCGCTGCTCAACCACGCCGCGCTGCGTGCGCGTTCCGATGCCAAGATGCAGCACGTTCCAATTATTACCGTCATCACGGACCTGGGGAAGGTTCACGAATCGTGGCTCATTCCGGAGGCCGATGCGGTCGTCGTACCGGCGCGTGAAGTGTACGAACGCGCAATCTCTCGCCGCGTTTTGCCCGCGCGGCTGCGTCTGCTCGGTCAGCCGATTCATCCCAAGTTCGATGACGTCGTGGGCAGCAAGCGTCAATTGCGCGAACAGCTGGGCCTGCCGGCATCGGCGTTCGTGACCCTGCTCATGGCGGGCGGCGAAGGCGGCGGAAAACTGATGCCCACCACGACCGCGCTTGCCCGCGCGCATCTTCCGATGCACCTGGTAGTGGTTTGCGGCCGCAACGATACGCTCCGCGGCAAACTCGAAGATCTTGCCCCTACGCTGCCCACGCCGATGACCGTCTTGGGATTCAGCGAAAAAATTCCCGAACTGATGCGCGCCGCCGATTTACTGGTCACCAAGGCCGGTCCCGGCACGCTCGCCGAAGCCAACGCTGCGCAGCTGCCCGTCGTCGTCTACGACTACGTTCCCGGACAGGAACGTGGGAACGTCGAGTTCGTGCGCCACAACGGCATCGGCGAGGTCGCGATTCACAGCACCGCCGAAGTCGTTCGCGCCGTATCGAAGCTGGTAAAGAACGAGCCGCGCCTTGAGTTAATGCGGCGCAACCAGGAGCTCGTCGCCCCCAAGCGCAGCTCCCGCCGCATCGCCGCGCTCATCGCGCAAATGGCCCTCTCGCACACACTCCCCGCCGACGACGAATACATCCCCATGCAGCGCGTAAGTGCATTCTAACGTGCACATAAGTCGTCGGAGCGTTCCGGCATGATTGAAGACGTCGAGCTAGAGAACTGTCCTGCGTGCGGTCACGCCATGACCGTACACCACGGGCGCCACTGCACCAGCTGCGAGGCCTCGGGCGAAACCTGCCCCGCCCTCGAACCCGGCGTAGAAAGCCCCGGCGGCTAAC
>DASRSF010000053.1:0-6911 GCA_035656615.1 Vulcanimicrobiaceae bacterium
GTTGAGCACGGATGCGTACTGTCATGGCGTTGAGAACGGATGCGCACTTGTCATCCTGAGCCTGTCGAAGGACGGCCGAGCGCAGTCGAGGCCACGTTCCCATTCGCCCTGCGTATTGGCCGCCTTCCCGCGCTGCCCGTGTCATGCGCGACTCTGAGCGCCTGAGGGGCCCTCGGCTGCAGGCAGGGACGTCTGCCGTACGAGGCGTTTGAGGGGCCGTGCTATACTACCGACGCATGTCGTATACGGTCGCGCCGCTGGCTATTGGTCCGTACCGCATCTGGCCGCCACTCGTCCTGGCGCCGATGTCCGGGGTGACGAACCGCACCATGCGTGCACTGTATAAACCGTTTGGGCTGGGTTTGACGGTTACGGAGTTCGTATCGGCCAATGCCTTACGCTATGCGTCCAGTGCGAAGCGGACGATGGAGATGATAGACCAGCACGGCTTGGAGAAGCCGGTCAGCACGCAGCTCTGGGGCGACGAACCGCAGGTCATGGCCGGCGCCGCTAAAGTCGTCCGTGAATGTGGCGCGGATATCGTCGATATCAATTTCGGATGCCCGGCACCCAAGGTGACGAAAATCAACGGGGGCTCCGCATTCCTACGCGACGTGGAACGCTGTGAAGCGATCATGAAGGCCGTCGTGGACGCCGTGGACTGCCCGGTCACGATGAAGATGCGTTTGGGGTGGACTGAGGAGCAACTGGTATACATTGAGGTTGCGCGGCGCGCACAGAGCGTCGGCGTGCAAGCCGTGACACTGCACGCGCGCACCGCGCGCCAGTTTTATAAAGGTTCAGCCGACTGGGAGCACATCAAACGGCTCAAAATGGCGATCGACATACCGGTGATCGGAAACGGTGATTTGGAGGACGTGGATCAAGCGATGCGGCGGATGCGGGAAAGCGGTGTTGACGCAATCATGCTTGGCCGTGCGACCCTTGGTAATCCGTGGCTGATCTCACAACTCCGTGATGCGATGGAGGGCCGCGAACCGCAGCCCGTACCTCCCGCTCCCGAGCGCCTGCGCTATGCGATCAACGTGCATTACCGAACGATGGTACAAGAGCTGGGCGAAGCGCGAGCCGTTCCCCAGATGCGAAAGCACTTAGCCTTGTACCTTCGCGGCATTCCGAATGCCGCCAGTTTGCGGGAGCGAATCATGCACCTGGAACGCGCGGACGACGTAATCGCGGTCGTTGAGGAAGCGATAGCCACACTTGAACGTGCGGTTGCTGCATGAGCGTGCTTCGGCAGACGGATCACCCGACGCAGGCGTTGTACGGCGCCGCGAACCCGCAAATGCTGTACGACGAAACCTACGAGAATTACAAATTGTACGTTAATCCGCCGCTCGCGCGCGTGATGAAGGTCTCGGGCAGCGCAGTGGAAGTGCATGCGCGCGGCTGCACGATCTGGGATCACAACGGAAAAGCGTATTTGGACTTCGCCGGCGGATATGGCGTATTTACGCTGGGGCACAGTCACCCCAAAGTTATCGAAGCGGTCAAAGCACAGATGGATCTGATGTCGCTTTCGGGCAAAACGATGTTCAACGTGATGTTGGGCCGAGTTTCGCGCCGTTTGGCCGAACTGACGCCGGGCGACCTGCAGATCTCGTTTTTCGGCAACAGCGGTACCGAGGCTGTTGAAGGCGCGATCAAACTCGCGCGCGCCGCAACCGGCCGCAGCAAGATCGTCGCCACGCGCAACGCATACCACGGAAAAACGTTGGGCGCGCTCTCCGCAAGCGGTCGCGATTATTTCAAGGACGCGTACGCACCGCTGCTCGCCGACATCGTTCATGTCGAGTACGGCGATGCCGGCCAGCTCAAAGAAGCGTTAACCGATGCTGCCGCGTTCATCGTCGAGCCGGTGCAGGGAGAGGGAGGCGTTCACGTTCCGCCGCTGGGGTATTTGCGGGCCGCGCGGGAGGCTTGCGACGCAGCCGGCGCAGTACTTATCGCGGATGAAGTGCAAACCGGCCTCGGCCGCTGCGGATTGATGTTCGGCTGCAACCGCGACGAGGTCGTACCGGACGTCATGACGCTTGCAAAAGGACTCTCCGGCGGCATCATCCCTGTGGGGGCCTATATTGCGCGTCCCGATGTTTGGAACGCCGCATACGGAAAACATCCGGTCATGCACACCTCAACATTTGGTGGTAATGAACTGGCCTGCGCGGCCGCGCTTGCCGCAATGAACGTGCTGCTTGAAGACGGCCTGGTGGAAAACGCGCGCGAACGTGGTGAGCAGCTGCTGCGCGGCGCGCAACTGCTTGCATCGAAATATCCGACCGTCGTAAAGGAAGCGCGCGGCCTGGGCTTGCTGGTGGGCGTCGAACTAACCAATGAGGGATACGGCGGCTGGATCATCCCCGAGATGGTAAAACGCGGCGTAACCGCAGCATGGACGCTCAATATGCAGCGCGTCATACGGCTGGAGCCGCCGCTGGTCGTGAGCGCGGACGAAATCGACCAAGCCCTGGCCGCGTTGCAAGCAGGGCTGGCCACCGCCCAAGAGAAGCTCGGCGCCCTATAGCCGCATGCCATATGTCGAAACTTCAATCGTGATTGCCGCACCGGCTCGCGTCGTGTACGAGCTTGCCAAGAATCAGGAGCGCTTTCCCGAATTTATGCCCGACGTCGAAACGGTGTCCGTTATCGAACGCCACGCCGACCACATGCTCACCCGATGGAAAACGCTGGTCGAAGAGGCGCCCATCGAATGGACGGAAGAAGATCGTTTCGACGATAACGGTTTGCGCATCGACTACAAACTGTTGGAGGGCGATCTCGACAAGTTCGAAGGGGCCTGGACCTTTCATGAAAATGGCGGCCGGACGCACGTGGTGCTCGGCGTCGACTACGATTTCGGCGTACCGACACTTGCGGAACTCATCGGCCCGACGCTCGAACGAAAAGTGCGGGAGAACAGTGAGATGATGTTGGCCGCCCTCAAACGCGAAGCGGAACGCGATGCCGGTTAATACGCCGAAATTCGTCTTCGTCGTTCATCCGCTCTCGATCGAGGACGTCGCGCGCTACGAGCCTAGCGCAAAGGGCAAAGGGGCGCCCCTCATTCGCAAGATCATGGAGTGGATGCCGTGCTGGACTGCCGCGCACGTTACCGGCGTACGCACACCCGATGGGCGCGAAACCGAGGGGTGGTTTGTCTCCGCATCCCTGTTGCCGGAGCAGATCATCGACTTTCCACGTGAGGAAGTGTATAAGCGCATTTTGCGTGCAATCGAGATCGGTACGGAGCTCGGCGCGCAAATCGCCGGCTTAGGCGCGTTTACCGGTGTTGTGGGCGATGGCGGCGTGACCGTGGCTGAACGTTCGCCCATTCCGGTAACGACGGGAAATTCGCTAACGATCTCGGCCGGCATACAAAGCCTGTTTCGCGGCGCCCGCGAGATGGAAATCGATGCCTCGGAAGCCACGGCCGTTGTCGCCGGCGCGACAGGATCGATTGGCTCGGCCTGCGTCGAGCTCGTTGCCCCGCGCGTCAAACACGTCATCATGGTAGCGCGCAACCAGACCCGCTTGGCAAAATTCTACGAGTCCTTGCACGAGCGGTTGCCGTGCACCAGCTCGTACACGACCGACATCGGTCAAGCGGTTCGCCAGGCGCAGTTGATCATCACGGCGACGAGCTCGACGCAGGATATCATTGAACCCGAAGATTTGCAAACGGGCTCGGTGGTGTGCGAGTTATCGCTGCCGCACGACGTGAGCCGGCGCGTTGCGTTGGAACGTCCTGACGTCCTGGTGACGGAGGGCGGGAACATGCTCTTGCCCGGGACGCCGCGTATGGAACGCGTTCGGGAACCCGGACAGGACTTCGACCTGAATCTTCCGCCGCGCACGGCCCTTGCGTGCATGAGTGAGACGATGGTACTCGCCTTGGAGAACCGCTTGGAGAGTTTTACGATCGGCCGCGGCATCGATTTGCAAAAGGTCATCGAGATCGAGCAAATGGCAACCCGCTGCGGCTTTAAGCTGGCCGATATGCGAGCATTCGACGCGGCGATAACGCCTGACAAGATCGTTGCCACTCGCCAAGCTGCACAAGCGCGGCGCAAAGGCGTCGTCGCGTGAAGACCGTTGTCTCGGTCTCACTTGGCAGCAGTACGCGAGATCATCATGCCGTGGTTGATTTACTGGATGAGCATTTTGACATCTCGCGCGTCGGCACGGACGGAAAGCTCGATGCGGCTATTGCGAAGGTGCACGAACTCGACGGCCACGTCGATGCGATCGGTCTAGGCGGCATCGACGTCTATTTATATGCCGGAAAACATCGCTATGCGTTGCGCGACGGCCTGCGCTTATTGGAGGCCGCGAAGACCACACCGGTGGTTGACGGCAGCGGTTTGAAAAATACCCTGGAACGCGAAGCCGTGCAGTATATGCGTGACGTTCTGGGCATCGATCTTCAAGGCAAAAAAGTGCTCATGGTAAGCGCCCTCGATCGCTTCGGCATGGCGCAGGCGTTGGTCGATGCCGGTGCCGACGTGCTCTTCGGCGACTTCATTTTTGCTTTGGATTTAGACAAGCCGGTGAAGGGGCTGCACGAATTCGAAGAAATGGCGGAAAAATATCTGCCGGACGCGTGTAAATTACCGTTTCAATTCTTCTACCCGACCGGCAAAAAACAAGACAAGCCGCCCGAACCCAAATATCCGCACTACTATCAAGAGGCCGACATCATCGCCGGCGACTTTCACTTTATGCGGCAATTCATGCCGGACGATTTATCCGGGAAAATCGTGCTTACCAATACCGTCACCAATAACGACGTCGAAGACCTTCGCAAGCGCGGAGTAAAGCTGCTCGTCACCACAACCCCTGAATTCCAGGGGCGTTCCTTCGGCACCAACGTGGTCGAAGCAGCGTTACTGGCGCTGCTCGGCAAAAAGTGGAGCGAGGTCGCCCCCTCCGACTACGAATCACTCCTCCACCGCCTCAACCTGCACCCCCGCGTCATCAACTTGTCATCCTGAGCCTGTCGAAGGACCGCTGAGCTTGTCGAAGCGCGCGGGCCTCGACTGCGCTCGGCCGTGGTTCGACAAGCTCACCATGACAACTTGGACGCGCTCACCATGACAATCTGAACGCGCTCACCGTGACAACTTGGACGCGCTCACCATGACAATTTGGACCCGCTCACCATCACATTGTTACGTTCCACGCGGTGCCGGTCTGTTTGCTGCGATCGTGCTCGGCCTCCGACGCGTTTTCGCTACTCGCTGAACCAGCCCGAGGGTTCCACGGCGAGGTTGACGTTGATTTGTTTTACTTCGGTGTAGGCGTCGTATCCGTAGGTTCCGAGTTCGCGGCCGATGCCGGATTGTTTGTAGCCCCCCCATGGCGCTTCGTTGTACGTTGGATGGTAGGTGTTGATCCAGGTGATGCCGGCGCGCATTTTGCGTATGACGCGGTGCGCTTTCGCGACGTCGGTTGTGAAGACGGCGCCCGCTAAGCCGTAGACGGTGTCGTTTGCCAAACGAATCGCTTCCGCTTCGTCCTTGAACGTTTGGACCACCAGAACCGGGCCGAAGATTTCTTCTTGGACGATGCGCATGCGTGGCGTGGTCTGTGTGAAAATCGTGGGCGCGATGAAGCATCCGCGATCGCCGATGCGCTCGCCGCCGCATTCCATCTTTGCGCCTTCCTCACGGCCGACGGCGATATAGCCCAGGACGCGGTCCATGTGTGTGCGCGAGACAAGCGGCCCCATCTCCGTGTTTGGATCAAAGCCGTCCCCGACGCGAATTTTTTGGGAACGCTCAATCAGGCGATCGAGGAACCGGTCGTGCAGCGATTGCTCGACGATTAGACGCGAGCCGGCCGAGCAGACTTGGCCCGCGTTTGCGTAAATTCCGAAGAGCGCGTAATCCACCGCCGTATCGAAGTCCGCATCCGCGAAAACTACGTTGGGCGATTTGCCGCCAAGTTCCAGTGAGATTTTCTTCAGGTTCCCGGTGGCCGCGCGCATGATCGACCGCCCCGTTACGGTGCCCCCGGTAAAGGCGATTTTGTCAACCATGTTGCTCTCCGCAATCGCGGCACCGACGACCGCACCCGCGCCGAGCACGATGTTGACCACGCCTTTGGGGAATTCCAGTTCATCGAACAGCGTAGCTAACCGCAATGCCGACAGCGGCGTGAGTTCAGCAGGTTTGAGTACGCACGTATTACCGGCCGCCAGCGCGGGAGCCAGTTTCCAGGCGGCCATGAGCAGCGGATAGTTCCACGGAATGATCTGTCCGCATACGCCAATCGGTTCCCGCACTACCAGCGTTTGCGAGGGCGCCGGCACCTCGAAGGTTTGACCGTGCGGTTTTGTCGCTAAACCGGCGTAATAGCGAAAGCAATTCGCGGCATCGGTAACGTCGAACTCGGTCTCGCGCAGCGGCTTGCCGTTGTTCAGCGTGTCGATGCGCGAAAACTCCGTACCGTGCTCTTCGATTTTATCTGCAAGACGCATCAGCAGACGCGCGCGATCCTGCGCCGTTACCTCGGCCCACGGACCGTCATGAAATGCGGCGTGCGCTGCGCGAATTGCCCGATCGGCGTCCTCACGCGTTCCCTCTACGACGGTCGCAACCGGCTCATCGGTCGAAGGGTCGATGAGCGTGCGAGTGCCGCCGTCGGTCGGGTGCGACCACGTGCCGTTCACATACATCAGCAACGTCCCGTCGGAAGCCGGAAGATTTGCGAGCAGATCTTTCGGCGATACCGTACGTTCGGTGGTGAGCATTTGCATGAAGATTACCCCACTTTGAGCGTTCGTTTCATCGAACGCAATGCATCATTAAGTGCCTGGCAAACGTAGTCCGCTTGGCTCTCTTCTATGGTAAGCGGCGGTTCGACGCGTACGACGCGCGCGTTCACCAGCG
>DASRSF010000054.1:0-22307 GCA_035656615.1 Vulcanimicrobiaceae bacterium
CGCTGATTCTTTCGTTCTTTTTCTTGTTGAATCATCAACAGCTTGCCGACGGATTCGCGGGATTTTTTCCACCCAGTAAGCATGATATGGCGCGCAACCTTTCCAGTGAGGCGGTCGCGGTGTTCGGTGGCTACATTGCCGGACAAATCATCGTCAGCGGTATCACGGGCGCGGTCATTGCCGCGCTTACGGCGATATTCGGATTCAAGTTCGCGTTGCTCGTCGGAATCATTAGCGCCATTGGATATGCTATTCCGATTATCGGCATGCTCATCGCGCAGCTGCTGGCGCTTGCGCTGGCCGCGCCTCAGGGCCCGGTCATGGTTATTTACGTGCAGGTCGTCATGTTCGTGATGGCACGGATCAGCGACAACGTGCTCGTTCCCAAGATTATGGGAAGCTCGGTTGGCGTTTCGCCGATTGCGGTAATGTTTGCCGTTTTCGCGGGCGGCGAATTGTTCGGCTTGCCGGGGTTAATCCTCGGCATTCCGGCTGCCGCTATTGCCAAGCTGTTGTGGCGCTACTTTTTGGGGCCGTGGCTGCACGGGCAAATCGACGCCGTCGATGCGGAACCTGCCCGCGAAACCATCGACGCCCAAGTCGCGCCGGAAATCGCCATGGACGAATCGCGCGTAAGCGAGCCTGTCGTCATCGAAGTCTTGCCCTAATCGTGCGGCATGGGAAAGCAGTTCGTCTCCGAGCCACTCGTTGCAGTTTACGAAGATACTTCGGGCGGCGACACCGGCTATGGTGCGGCGTCCGACTACGGCATACATGAACCGCAACTTCCGCGGGCATTCCGCTGGCGCAACGAGCTTATCGAGGTCCGTTCCGTACGCGAACGCCGGCGCTCAACGAAGGTCGATCGCGGCGATACCTATTTAAAACGGCACTGGTTCGAATTCGAAACCACCTACGGCCGCATCGCCACCGTCTACTACGATCGCTCCGCCAAACGCTCCACACCCCACTGGTGGCTCTACTCCCTATCATCATAAGCCCCGTTGCGAGCCGCCTTCTTGCTGATCGTGCGCCGCCCCATGTTGATCGTGCGCCGCCCCATGGTGATCGTGCGCCGCCCCCTTGTCATCCTGAGCCTGTCGAAGGACGGCCGAGCTTGTCGAGGCACGCGCTTCGCCTGCGCTCAGCGGTCCTTCGACAAGCTCAGGATGACAATATTAGTTCACCACGACAAGGAGCGGCTTAGCGCGGCAAGGAGTGGTTTAGCGGGACGAGGAGTGGTTTAGCACGATAAGGGCGTGTTACATCGTGGTTGGGGCGGAGACACCGATGAGTTCTAGGACGCGTGCTAGGACGGTTTGGGTGGCGATGCAAAGGGCTAGGCGGGCTAAGCGCTCTTCGCGGTTGTCGGTGAGGATGCGGCATTCATGATAAAACTGGTGGAATTCGGAGGCGATGTCGCGGGCGTAGCGTGTTAGCCGGTGCGGAGCTAGATGCTCGACGACGTTTTGCAGCGTATCGGGCATATCGGCCAGCCTACGGATCAGCGCAAGTTCGGCGGGATGGTGCAGTGCATCGACGCCGGCCTGCCGGGCAGCCTCGACGTCGTCCGGATCAGCATTCCTGAAGACCGAAGATATTCGCGCGTGTCCGTACTGCACGTAGTACACCGGATTCTCGTTCGTTTGTTGCTTGGCCAGCTCTAAATCAAACGTAAGCGGCGACTCCGGGGCGAGCATGACGAAGAAGAAGCGCGCGGCATCCACGCCGACTTCGTCGATGATCTCGTCAAGCGTAACGATTTGGCCGGCGCGCTTACTCATGCTGCTCATCTCGCCGCCGCGCATGAGCGTGATCTGCTGCGCGATGAGCACTTCCAAATGATCAGCGCTAAAACCCAGCGCTTCTGCTAAGCCCTTGAGCCGCCCGATGTAGCCGTGATGATCGGGGCCTAGAATATCGACGACCTTGTCGGCGCGCCGCAGCTTTTCGAAATGGTAGGTCACGTCGTTCGCAAAGTACGTGGGGCGACCGTCGCGCCGCACGAGTACACGGTCCTTGTCGTCACCGAAATCGCTCGCCTTAAAGAAGAGCGCGCCGTCCTGCTCGTACGTGTGGTCCGCATCGATGAGGCGTTGCAGGCCGGCTTTTATCCGGCCGGTGTCGTGCAGCTCTTTCTCGCTCTGCCACAGGTCGTACTGAATTCCGAAGCGCTCCACCGTGCGCCGCTGCTCGGCGACCATCATGTCCCGGCCGAATTGCGAAAAATGGGGAAGCCATTGCTCTTCCGGCACGTTCACCCAGCGGTCGCCGTCGCGATGCGCAAGCAGTTTGGCAACCGGTATCAAATATTCGCCGGGATATCCGTCCTCCGGAAACGGGTATTCGGGATCGAAAAGCTGACGGTAACGCGCGTACAATGAACGGCCCAGCCGGTCCAGCTGGCCACCCGCGTCATTGATGATCCATTCCACGAAGACGTCGTATCCGCAGTAGCGCATCGCTTCGGCCAGCGTTGCGCCGATGCTGCACGTACGGCCTTGCACCACCACGAGCGGCCCCGTAGGGTTGGCGCTGCCGAATTCAAGTGAAATACGGCGGTTTTGCGGTGCGCTTTCACCAAAGCGCCGGCCCTGCGTGATGATTTGCCGGACCACCGCTTGCCAAACCTGCGGTGCCAAACGCAGATTGATAAACCCCGCCGTCGCGGTAATCTCACTGAAGAGCTCGTGCAGCCGCATATCGCCTTGCATGGCGCAGGCGATGAGCGTGGTTGCCACGTCTTGCGGAGATCGTTTTGCGATTCGTGTCAAAGCGAATGCGGCGTTGGTGGCAAAGTCGCCGAATTCCGGACGGCGCGGCGCCTCGAAATGTACAGGCACGGGGTCAGCGCCGGGGAACTGCGCCGCAATAGCGCCGTTTAACGCGGTGGCAAACGTCGCAAGCGCCTGTTCGGGAAGGACCGGTTCGGCGGTAATGGACTCCATTTACCGCAGGCTTCGCCGTTTACGCTGCGGCGTCCCAGCCGGACTAGTGATGATACGGTTCATTGCGCGCAATCTTTGCCGCCCGGTAGATCTGCTCCAGTACGAGCGCGCGGGCCCATTCGTGCAGCAACGTAAGGCGGGAGAGCGACCAGACAAAATCGGCGCGTTCCACAAGCCGTTTGTCGGCGCCGAACGTGCCGCCGATAACGAGCGTCAAACGGCGCGTCCCGCGATGCGAGATATCGGCCAGCATGGTGCTCAACTCTTCGCTGCTCAGCTGCGTTCCGGCACGGTCAAGAAGCCAGACCATGTCATCCTGGTGCAAAAGCCGAAGGATTCGCTCCGCTTCCTCGCTCAGGCTGCCCGAGGCGGCGTGCCGCACTTCGATGACCTCCAGGGGATAGTACGGCCGCAGCCGTTTCATGAACTCCTCGCACGCTTGATTGATGTAGCGTTCGTGAACCTTACCGACGGCAATCATGCGCACGTTCACGACGCCCTTGTTCGCAACGCGTTCGCGATGACCCGTGTTTAGAAGCGTATGGCGCAGCAGACCAGCCTTTTCGGCGCCGAACCGCGCACCTTTACCAGCGGCGAGCAGGGAGACGTCGTGTACTATCCGGCGGTCTTCTCCGCCGGGGAAAGCGAGAAGCTCTTTCGGGATTTGGAACGTTCGCTGCCGTGGTCGCAGGAAACGATGTGGATGTACGATCGGACGGTTGACGTCCCTCGCTTAATCGCGCGCTTTCCCCCCGGCGAGCGCCCGCCCCAGGAGTTGTTTGCGGTAAAGCGGCGCATCGAGTCGTATCTCGACACGACGTTTACTTCGCTTTCGGTGCAGTACTACCGTGATGGGAACGACAGCGTTGCCTGGCATAACGATCATCGCGATGAGCTCGTCGCGCTTCCCACGATTGCGCTGCTGAGTCTGGGAGCCACGCGCGAGATCTTGGTGCGGAGCAAGGCCCGGCCACGGCAAACCTTTTCTTGCGACTTGGAACCGGGAAGCCTGTTCGTGATGAGCGGGCATTCGCAAGAGTTTTGGGAGCACCATATTCCCAAGGTCAAACGTCCGATTGGTCCGCGCATCAGCGTCGCGCTGCGCCAATCCGTTACGGGGACGTAATCAGCGCAGCGCATAGCGCAGACCGCCGCGGGGCTCGATGGCGCCGCGAATTTCCAGCAACGCTAATGTCGATAGGAGCTGGGGAGCCGGTACGCCCAGGCGTTGCGCAAGCGTATCAACTCCGGTTTCGCCTTGCGAAAGCACGCGCAGCACAGCCTGGTCCATCGCCGTTGACGGCGCAGCCACGTGCCTGCGCGGCGCGCCGCTGCTGCTCGTCTGCGTTATGCCGATCTCGCTTAGTACGTCTTGCGGATTGCGGGCCAGAATGGCGCCGTCGCGGATAAGCGCATGACAACCGGCGACGTGCGCACGATCCACGTCTCCCGGCACCGCAAATACCGGAATACGTCCTGCAGCCCAGCCTGCGGTGTTGAGCGCTCCGCTGCGCTCCGGAGCTTCAATCACCAAAAGAGCGTCGCAAAGATCTGCGATGACGCCGTTGCGCTGAAGGAACTGCCCGCGATGCGCGGGCTGATCGGGCGGAAAAGGCGATACGACCGCGCCTCCCGCCGTAATCATGCGTACTGCGAGCGGTAGGTTCCGGCGTGGAAAAAACACGCGGTGACCGCAGCCTAGGACGCCAATCGTGAGACCGGCCGCGGCCAGCGCGCCTTCGTGCGCCGCGGCGTCGATTCCGAGCGCAAGACCGGAGATGATGCAGCAGCCGGCCGCGGCAATTTCGGCGGCGAAGCGATGCGCGAGCGCCGCGCCGTACGCTGTAGCAGCACGGGTTCCGACGATTCCGACGGTCCGGCGGCTCAACCCGGCGAGGTCGCCGCTGACCCACAGGCAGGGCGCCTTTGGCGCGGGCCGATCCGGGCAGACGGACGCAAGCCGATCCGGGCTCCAGCAAACAGGCGCATCCACGCCCGCTCATTCACGCGGGCCCTTCAGGCCGCTAGGGGGAATCCACGAGGGGAAAGTGCCCGAGCGCGTGGGAATACAGCGCCCCAACGCCAACCCAGGGTACGAGCCGGAGGAATAACCGTGGCAGCTGAAGCCTATTGTGTAAAGTGCAAGACCAAGCGTCAAATCAAAGACGCGGTCCAGATTACGATGAAGAACGGCCGGCCCGCAACCGAGGGCAAGTGCCCTGAATGCGGGACAAAGATGTTCAAGATTGGCGCGGCAGGCTAGCACCCCGCGAAAGCCGATTTCCAAAGGCCGCCGGTGAGAACGCTCCCGGCGGCCTTTCTTTAGGTCCTGTTTTGCAGCGCTAGGTCTAGTGCCTTATAATAAGGCTACCCACAAGATGTAGGTGCGGCCGCGTGCGCGCGCCGCGGGGAGCTGTTCAACACTTTGAGTAAACGTTTAGGCGGGCGATGATCTGCCCCACTTGCCGCAAAAGCGAAACGCGGGTCGTCGATTCACGCGATGATGAAAACGTGGTGCGCCGCCGTCGCGAGTGCCTTGATCCGCGCTGCAAGCACCGTTTCACCACGTACGAGCGAATGGAAGCTCCGCGCCTGTTCGTCGTCAAGAAGGACGGCCGCCGCGAGCAGTTCAGCCGGGAGAAGATTTTGGCCGGATTGCGCCGGGCGTGCGAGAAGCGCCCGGTCTCCGAGCATCAGATGGAAGCGATTGCCGCGGATCTGGAGCGGGTGCTCTTCGCCCGCGGCGAGAGCGAGGTTCCCTCGACCACCATCGGTGAGAAACTGATGGAGGCGCTGCGATCCCTGGACAAGGTCGCATACATCCGCTTTGCAAGCGTTTACCGGCAATTTCACGACCTGCAAAGTTTTCAAGAAGAGTTGGCCGCACTAAATTCAAAGTAGCCTGCTCCATGCAGCAGCTTGATAGGTCGTGCGAGGTTGCACTCCAGCGTCTTCCCGGAGGCGAAGGTCTCCCACTACCGGCGTACATGTCGCCGTGCGCGGCCGGCGCCGACCTTTATGCCGCCGTCGAGGCCGACGTGACGATTGCACCGGGCGGGCGCGCGCTGATACCGGCGGGCTTTGCGATCGCGCTTCCACAAGGATACGAGGCGCAGGTGCGGCCGCGCAGCGGAATCGCGTTTGCCAATGGCGTTACGTGCCTGAATTCGCCGGGAACGATCGATGCCGACTACCGTGGACCGGTCGGAGTCCTTTTGGCAAACTTCGGCAATGAACCGTTTACCGTCCGCCGCGGCGACCGCATCGCGCAATTGGTGATCGCCCCGGTAACGCGCGCGCTCTTCACCGAGAGTGATTCGCTACCGCAAACATTGCGCTCAGCCGGCGGGTTCGGCAGTACCGGTCGATCGTGAACGTCTATATCGTCGGCGCAGGCGCCGTAGGAACCTACCTCGGCGACTTATTGCAATCGATCAACGTCAACGTTACGTATGCCCCGCGAGTTCTCGCGGACGTTACGCCGATAGACGCCGATGTTGTAATCGTTGCGGTAAAGGCCTACGACACCGACGGTGCGATTGAAACCTTGCGTAAAGCGATTACCTATCCCGAGAAGTGCGTCTTCGTCAGCCCGCAAAACGGCGTGGTGAACGAAGAAAAACTCGCGAAGGCATTCGGTGAGGACAACATCGTCGCAGCCGCCTTGACCGTGCCGCTCGACCGCAATCCGCGGCTGGACGGCCATGGACATCCGACCAAGGCCGGCGGCTTCGCGCTTTCACCAGTCGGAAAAAACGCGTACAACTGGCTGGTGGCCACGTTTGCCAGCGCCGGGTTGAAGACGATCGTCGCTCCGGATTGGCGCGCGCTGAAATGGTCGAAGCTGGCTTTGAACGTCGTCGCGAATGCCAGCTGCGCGATCTTGAACGTCCTGCCCAATCGTCTGGTGCACTTCGAAGAGGTTTTTACGCTCGAAGTCCGTTCGATTCGTGAAGTTCGCGCGGTCATGCAGGCATTGGATCTCACGCCGATCGATCTGCCGCGCTATCCCGTGCGCGCGCTTCAAGGTATTGCAACGCTGCCCAGTCCGATCTCGCGCCGGATTATGGCGGGTCGCGTGGCCGGTGCCCGCGGCACGAAACCGCCCTCGCTGCTGCTCGATCTGCGAGCCGGCAAGGCGCAAACCGAAGTCGATTACCTCAACGGTGCGGTGGCTTGCGCGGGGCGCGATCATGGAATTCACACGCCGGTCAACGCCGTCTATGCTCGCGTGCTGGAAGATATTGCGCACATGCCGCAATTGTGGGCGAAATACCGCGAGCGGCCTGATACGCTTGCTGCGGAAGTTGAAGCCGAGGCGCGGCGCGTCAAAGCGCTGGCCCGCAGTTAGGAGATCCCGTGCGCGATCCCACCGTTAATGAAACCATCGAAGGCTGGTGGATTCTCCATCGTATGTTTGCGTTCGATAGGCGGCGTTGGGCGGCACTGCCGGCAACGGAGCGTTCTCGTCTGGAACAGCAAGCGGCCGGCGTCCTTTCGCAATTAAAAAACAGCGAAGAAACCGACGTAGGACTGGCGCAAACGATCGGACACAAGTCCGACCTCATGCTCACGCATTACGCGCGCTCCTTCGACGGTTTGGCGGAGGCGCAAGTGCGCCTGGACGCCTGCGAGATATTGGAATATTTTGAGCAGCGCGACTCATTCGTTTCGATCTTGGAACTGGGTTTGTACGAAGCGACGGGCAAAATTCACGCGGCGCTCGAGGAACGCGGATTACAACGGTTCACGCCGGAATGGAACACGTTGTTCGACGAGATGCTGGCGCAACAAGAGCAGCAGCCGCGCAACGCCGGACGCCTTTGGGCGCGCATTCCGCAGCGCCGTTACGTCTGCTTTTATCCCATGGACAAAAAACGGCAGGCCGACGACAACTGGTATATGCTGCCCTTCCGCGAGCGGGCCAAAATGATGCTGGACCATGGCAAAATCGGGCGAACATTTCATGGATTGGTGACCCAGGTCATTTCCGGAGCGATCGGTTATGACGATTACGAATGGGGCGTCGACTTGTACGCAGACGATCCGCTGATCTTTAAAAAGCTCATTTACGAAATGCGGTTCGACGAAGCCAGCGCCCGGTATGCCGCCTTCGGACCATTCATCAGCGGCCTGCAGTTTTCGTATGAGGAGCTCGCCGCATTCCTAAATGGGACGGGCGTGCCCGCGCTGCGGAGCCCGCAACCCGCAGCCGTCTAGGCCAAACATTTGCAGAAGTGGGTTTAAGGCCCCGGCTTGGGTGGTACATCCAACTAATTGGAGGTAGCGTCGTAAGTCGCTATGCTATCGGAGCACGTCGTACAGTTCTATGGTGAAAATGAGCGCGACTTGTTGCAGCGCGTGCGTTTATTCATCTCACAAGGGCTTGCGCGGAACGAAGCCGTCCTGGTCATAACGAACCCAAGGCGCACGGACGCGCTCTTCCAAGGATTGGATCTTTCCCAAACACCTGGTTTGACTGCCGTAGATGCGACCATGTTGTGCGATCAGCTATACTACGGCGGGCCCATCAGCGCGGAGCACTTCGAGACGCACGTTGGAAGCCTTGTCCGCAGGCTTTCGGCGCGCGCACGTTCGCGCGGGTTGCGCGTCTACGGCGACATTGTGGACGAGCTGTGGAATTCGAACAGGCGCGAAGATGCAATCGATCTGGAGCGATACTGGAACGATCTCCAAGCGCAAGTTCCGTTTACGCTCTATTGCGCCTATCACGTCGAACCCCAGGACGTTGGCAGCGACGTGATGGCGCCGGTGCTACACGAACACTCCTCACTGGTCCCCGCGCTAGGGTAGCGCTTCGGGATTCACTCCGGCGCCCATGATGCCTGGGCATACGCCGTGCCCGCACATGCATGGTTCTTCTTGCGCGATGTCTTGGCAAGCTTCACTGCAATACTGACCTTCGGTTTGTACTTCGCAGCGGCATCGTTGATGGCGGCATGGGGCCATGGCTTCGATCCTCCGCCGACTACTTACCCATCCGTTGCCAGGCCGTCTCCGTAAACGATTTTGCCATTGCGGATGGCGTAGCGAACGTCCGCCAGTGCGCCAATATCAAGGCAGGGATCACCGCGTAGGACGTTCAGATCTGCGACGTACCCCTCGGCGACTCGCCCGTGCCGCGATTCTCCGAAACGCCGGCAGGGCGCTGTCGTGAGCGATGTCAGGATCTGTTCGAAGGTCATGCCCGCGCGCGACATCAGGCGATATTCCGGGAGCGGATCAATGTCCACCGCTCCCGCGTCCGTGCCGAAAATTACTTCGCCGCCCGCATCAATCCAAGCGCGCAACTGTGCGAGCGCGGCACTAATGAGGCGGTCTTGCATTGAAATACGATCGTGGCGCAAATACGTTTTCCAAAGGTTAAGCGTCGGCGTAAGACCCGCGCCGCTTTTGCGCACGAGTGCGAGAATCTCGTCATCCCACGTTCCCGAGTTCGGCGTCGTGTGCGCCACGACGTCGACGCCGGATCGCAATGCGGTTATGACGTCTTGTGACGTGTTGACATGGGCGAATACCGGTTTGTTGCGCTTGTGAGCCGCGGCCACACCAGGTGCAATCACATCTTGGCTTAGCGCCTGCGCGGCGGAGGACGGCGGTCCGGAAAGAAAAAACTTTACGCCGTCGACGCCGTTTTCAAGCAGTGTTTGCACGGCATCCGCCACGTGATCGGCGGCATGTACCTGCGGCATAGCCGTGTCCATGATCCCCATCATGCGCCGCACGACTTCGTCCGGCACCGCGCCCGCAGGTACGAGTCCTTCGCCGGTGGTCAAAATGCGCGGGCCGTCAACCTGGCCGGTTTCAATTCGCTCCCGTAGTACTTGTGTATTGATGCGATCCGATGAAAGATCAAAAACGCTTGTAAAACCATATTGCAAATATTCGCGCAGCTGCGTTTCTAATTCATCGGGCGGCAGTTCGCGCGCGTTCATCCACTTGCGCTCGAAGAAGTGAACATGCGAATTCCAAAAGCCTGCCGTGATCGTACTGCCGGAACAGTGAAGGATCTGCGCATCGGGCGGAACGGCCGTGCTCACACGCGGCCCGACGGCCGCGATTCGTTCGTCTTCAATAACGACGACACCATCCCGTAGCGGCTCGGCATCCGGCCGAGCAAAAATGGTTGCGCTTACAAGCGCGAGCGCGACTCGCTGCTTAGGTTGCATGCACCCAGGCGGGATTACCGCGGCCCAATAACCACGCGGAGGTGCTTACGAGCGCCATAATCAACGCCGCGGCGCCAAGCGCCGGAACGATACCACGATTCAAAACGAGCGCCGCGCCGGCAAACGCGCCTGCGAACATTGTCAGTACCGCAAGAATGCGTCGCACAAGGCGCGGGTTACTGCCCCCAACAAGCGATGAATCGGCCATAATGCCGGTCAGCGTCATCGTGAGTACCGTCGTGGTCAAGTCCGGAATTGCGATCTTGCGCGCAACGGCGTTTTGAATGCCCATAGTTATCCCGAGTTCCGGAATCACGGCAAGCGGAGAAAGTCCCACGGCCGCAATTATCGTGGCCATAAGCAACAAGGCGACTTTAAAAAGTGATGAGTATGCAAGAAGATGTCCGTGATGATCGCCGTACCGGCGAATAAACAGCCCGCCGATCAATGCGCCAAGCAGAAAAGCAGCCAGTGCCAGCAGCGAGCCGGGAACCGATATTCCGGGCGCGCCGGCCAAACCGAACCCCAGAAAAACAATGTTGCCGGTCATATTGGCTACGAAAACGTGACCGAACTTCAAATACGTAACGGCATCCACAAAACCGGTCACGAGCGTCAGAAGCGCAAGAATACCCGGAAGCGGGCCGTGATTCTGCGTCATGCTCGGGGTATTCGTCGGACGCCGCACAGTACATCGCCGGGAAGCCGTGGGCGGCACGGATAACATGCGCCCATGAGGATCGCATTATGGAAACGTTGACTGAAATTCAAGAGCTTTTGCGTATGCCGGCACCGGCGCCCCGGCCACTTGGCTTGGCGTTCGACGGAACGACGCTCTGGGCGGCAAGCCGCCAAACGCACCGCCTGTATGCCATCGACCCGGCCACCTGGGCCGCGCGGGATGAAGGGCAGGCGCCGGGTGGTCCGTTCGGCATGACGATGCTTGGAGACGAATTGCGCGTGGTGATCGGACTGGGCGAGAACGAAGATGATCGGTACATCTACCGCTTCGTGCCGGGCCATGGCTTTAAAAATGACCGGATCGCTTGTCCCGACCTTACGGGAGCGCACGTTGCCTTTGACGGCGATGTGCTATTTCTCTCGCAGGCCCATTACCGGAAAATTCTCGCGTTGGACGGCGAAGGGGTCGTCATGCACGAGATTGCGCTCGAGCGCGTACCAATCGGTATGACGATCGTTCAAGGCAGCTTTTATCTTGTAACCGCCGATCAAGAATTCGAAGATGTCCAGTTAACAAAAGTTGACGCGCATGGAGAGGTTCCGAAGACGACCGCGCTTGCTTCGATACCCTTTGATGCGCGCGGGCTAGCGTTCGACGGCTCCCGTTTCTGGACGAGTCACCGCGACAACAACGAGATTGTTGCGTTTACATATCCGGGACAATAAAAAACACAGACCAACGCTTTCAGGGGGGATGCATTGGTGTCGAATTTTCGTTGTGCGAAATATGCGGTAACGCTGGTTGCCGTGCTTGCACTCTGGCATGGCAGCTTGCTTAGCACCCAGGCCGCGATGGCCGGGGGCGCGGCACAAACCACCGTGGCAAAAGCCGCTTCGGCCGGCACGGAGGGTTCGGATCCGTTTCTTTGGCTGGAAGATAAGGATGGAGCCCGAGCGCTTTCATGGGTCCGTGCGCAAAATGCTCGCACGTTGCCCGTGCTGCAAGGTGATCCGCACTACAAAGCGCTTTATGCGCAGGCCTTGCATATCAATGAGTCGGCCAGCCGCATTCCTTATCCGGAATACATCAACGGCTCCCTCTACAACTTTTGGCAGGACGCAAAACATGTGCGCGGCATACTGCGCCGCACGAGCTTTGCCGGTTATTTGACCGCTTCGCCCAGCTGGACAACTGTACTGGACATGGACGCGCTTGCGAGGCGCGAGCATGCGAACTGGGTGTACAAGGGACTCGATTGCGTCCAGCCCGACGAGGAACGCTGCTTGGTCTTGTTGTCGGACGGCGGCGAGGACGCGCAAACCGTTCGCGAGTTTGACCTAAGCACCGGGCATTTCGTGCCTGGCGGTTTCAATTTGCCGCGCGCCAAGCAAAACGCGGCATGGATCGATGCGAACCGGCTCATCGTAGCGCGTGCGTGGCGGCCTGGTCAACTCACCGCGTCCGGCTATCCGTATGTCGTCAAGACTTTACGCCGTGGGCAACCGCTTTCGGCGGCCGTTGAGGTCTTCCGCGGAAAACCTTCCGACGTATCCGACGACCCGTTCGTTTTGCGCGACGGTCAGGGCAATCGCGCCGTTATGATCAATCGCGGCGTAACGTTTTTTACAACCGAGGAGTATTTACTCACCGCACGCGGTCTGCGCAAGCTCAACGTTCCAGCCAAACTGAATGTTAGCGGCCTTTTGGATGGGCGCTTACTGTTCTCTTTGAATCAAAGCTGGAACACGGGCGGCCGAATCTTCCCGGAGGGATCGCTTGTTTCCGTTCCCCTTGCGCAGGCAATGACCAATCCGTCAAACCTGCATCCCAGCCTGGTCTATGCGCCCGGCCCGCGTGAAACGATCGACAATGTATCGCAGACAAAGAGCGATCTTATCGTAACCATCTACAAAAATGTCCGGGGCCGCGCGTTGGTCTTCACGCCGTCCGGAACGGGCGGGTGGTCGATGCGCCCCTTGAATCTGCCGGACAACTCCTCGATTGACGTGATCGACACGAACCTGCATAACGATCGCAGTTTTTTGCGCGTCAGTAATTTTTTGATGCCGAGCACACTTTACGTCGCAAATGCGGCAAGTGGTCAGCCGGAGAAGATCAAATCGTTGCCGCCGCAGTTCAACGCCGCTCCCGAGGTCGTCGAACAGCATGAAGCCACATCGAAAGACGGCACGAAAGTGCCTTACTTCGTCGTGCGGCCAAGGAACATGCGGTTCGAGGGAAATAATCCGACCATTTTAAACGCGTACGGCGGTTTTCAAATTTCAATGACGCCGTATTATTCGGGCGTAACAGGAAAACTGTGGCTCGAGCGCGGCGGCGTCTACGTGCTGGCCAATATCCGAGGCGGCGGCGAATTCGGGCCTGCCTGGCACGACGCCGGCCTCAAGACGCATCGCCAGCGGATCTACGATGATTTCTACGCGGTCGGGAAAGATCTGATCGCGCGTAAGATTACCTCGCCGCGCCGTCTGGGCATCGTCGGCGGATCGAACGGCGGCCTATTGATGGGTGTAGAATTTACGCAGCACCCCGAGATGTGGAACGCGGTTCAAATTGAAGTGCCGCTGCTGGATATGATGCGCTACGAAAAAATTCAAGCCGGTGCATCGTGGGTCGCCGAATACGGCAGCGTCTCGGTTCCGGCGGAGCGGCAGTTCTTGGCCTCGATCAGCCCGTATCAGAATCTGCGGGCGGGCGTGGCGTATCCCGAGCCGTTCATTTGGACGACGACCAAAGACGATCGCGTCGGACCGCAGCACGCACGCAAGTTTGCGGCAAAGCTGGCCTCGATGGGCGTGCCCTATCTCTTCTACGAGGTTATCGAGGGCGGCCATGGCGCCGGTGCAAATCTACGCGAAGACGCGAAGACCGAAGCGCTGGGTTATACGTATTTTGTGATGAAGCTTATGGAGTAAGCGTCGCCGCGTGCCTTGGGTGATTTTCGATCTCGATGGTACGCTCATCGAGAGCGAACAAATTTGGGGAGACGTGCGCCATGAGTTCGCCGTAACGAACGGCGGGCACTGGCGTGAAAACGCGCAGAGCGATATGATCGGCATGCGCACACAGGAGTGGGCAAACTACATCCACGATCAGTTGGGCGTTGCGCTCTGCCCGCAGCAGATTGCCGAGTCCGTCGTCGCGATGATGATCGATCGGCTTTCGAGAAATGTGCCCGTACTGCCGGGAGCCGATGAGGCCTTAAACCGGCTATCACAGACGTTTCCATTAGGCCTGGCAACCTCGGCGACATCGGCGGTCGCGCAAGCGGTTTTGGAGAAAACCGGCTGGCGTAGTCTTTTCCAAGTCGTCGTCTCTGCGGACGAAGTTGCACGCGGCAAACCCGCACCGGATGTCTATCTGCGCGCGTTAGACCTTCTCAACGCCGACCCGCGAAAGACCGCGGCAATAGAAGACTCGGCAAACGGCATCCGTTCCGCGCATGCTGCCGCTCTAACGGTCATCGCCGTGCCAAACCCCGCATTCCCACCAGATCAGCAAACGCTCGCGCTCGCGACCCACATCCTCCCCAACCTCGAACCACTCAACACTTCGCTCATCATCTCGTTGTTGAACGACCAGGGCCTATCTCACTGAGTTGCTGTCGTAGCGAGGCGAGAAGTTTTTCAGCCGGCCGCGTGTAATGGCGACCGGAGATGCGTCGTTTTGCAACCGACACGGGGCGCCTGGAGGCGTTCAGCGACGGGGTACTTGCCGTGATCATTACGATCATGGTGCTTCAGCTTGGCGCCCCCCAAGGCACGGCGTTTCGATCCCTGTTGCCAACGTTGCCTACGCTTGCTGCGTATGCATTGAGTTTCGTCTTCATTGGAATCTATTGGAACAATCACCATCATATGCTGCGGGCGAGCCGGGGTATCGACGGACCTTCGATGTGGGCAAACCTGCATCTATTGTTTTGGCTTTCGTTAGTACCGTTCGCCACGGCGTGGCTTGGGCGGAACATCACCGCAGTCGCGCCCACGGTCGTATACGGTACACTGCTGCTTTTCAACGCAGTCGCGTACTCGATACTTCAACACTGTTTGCTCGCGGTGAACGGACGCGATGCGCCCTTTGCCAAAGCCGTAGCGATCGATAGGAAAGGAAGGCTCTCTATCATCCTCTACATTGTTTCGATAGGGACGGCATTTTTTTCAACCATCCTATCCGACGTGTTATTCATCGCCGTTGCGGTAATGTGGCTGGTTCCCGACCGCCGGTTCGAACCGTTGATCGATAGCCGCCGGGAACGCTCTTAGGCTATCGCTATGCCGAAGCGGGTATGCGCCGCCCGGACGCTTCGCGCTTTAATCGGCGTTATAGTATTTACTTTTTGCACTGTTTTCTACACACACGCGGAACCGACAATTCCGCCCGCGCAAGTAGGTTCAACTATTGAAGATGTGCGCGTTGATGCTAAAGGTGTAGCGGACTCCCGGGCGATCGGGCAGTATCTTGCGACACGCAAAGGCATGAGATTGCAACCGGCGCTTATTGAGGACGACTATCATCGTCTTGTGGACCTGGGTTACTATCGGGTCGGCGTTACTATCCGCCAGGGCAGCCGGCCCGGCACAGTCATCGTTCACTGGACCGTCGGCGAACCTTGGCTGCGAGTTACTGCTAATACGCGATACAGTGATCCGTTAATCTCGATTCGTAAAGGCGCCGGCATTACGCTGTCCGGCAAACAGTTCGGACATGGGTCACATTTGGTTTTTGCAACGTGGCAAAGTGCGTGGACGCACGATTATGCGGTGGGATTGGCCTCTCCCGTCAACGTCGATAGTGCGCGAAATTCAGAGCAGGACGTCGTTATCGACGCTTACGGTGATTTCGAAGCCAATCAATATGAAAACCCCACCGTCACAACCGTGTTTAATAAAACGAACGGACTTGAGGGCGCATGGCTGCTTCGCAACCGGAGCGGTTTGCGGTTCGGCATAAAACTGCGCCAGGAGCACGCGACAAGCGTATACCCAAGCGGAATTATGTCCTCCGCGGTGCTGCCGATCAACGGGCGAGCCGCAAAAGCGTTTCTGGTGATTGCCGGACTGTCGCACTACTGCGCCGCTCTGATTTCCGCTTGCCACGCGCAGTTTCGGTTACAGTTTACCGACGGAACGGGCGCCTTCGGATCATCGAGCGAATTCCAACTGTACGTTGTGGATGCCTCACGGTATCTGAGTCTCAACCGCACTACCACACTTGCACTGCGGGCCGCCACGACGCGTAGCGGCGGAGTGGTCCCGGAACAAGATCTTCCGCAATTGGACGATCTGCGCGGTTTCCGCAAACCATTTTATGGAACCGACGACGAGGTGTTTCAAGCGGAGTTACGCTTGAATGACATGCGTCCTCGCAGTATAGGTCTCGTACTGTTTACGGAAACCGGTGCTTACCGGTTTCGCAACGGCGCAGGCCCATATAATCCCCAAACATTCACGTTTAACGCGGACTCCGGCATTGCCCTGGTTTGGCGAGGAGTGCACGTAGGGGTGGCGCATAGCCGCGAGGGCTACTTCTTTACGGTTGCGCTGGGACCGGCATTTTAACCCTTCCCGGCTGAAGCGCGCGGGGTGAACGTGAACCGGCCCAGCTAACCGCGCCAACTCTGCGCAGCAAGGTTCTTCTTAGGAGCTTTTGGCGTTACCGTTTGCAGCGGCTAAAATCAGATCAGATATTTGCTGTGGATGACTGACCAAAGAAAGATGTCCGGTGTCCAATTCAATCGTCGTTGCCTTCATGCGCGCCGCCATGAAGCGTTCCAAGTCTGGGTTGATTGTCCGATCTTGCTTTGAGACCGCATACCATGACGGTTTCGAACGCCACGCGGCCACCGTCGTCCTGGCTGTTGCCGGCAGCGTTGCCGAATTAAACGCTTGAACTGCATATAACAGGCGCGCCTTGACCGGATCGACGCCGTTCGCAAAATCATTTAGGAAAGCCGTCTCGTTTAGTTGTTGAAGTCCATTGATCGTGACCAGCCCCGCGCTCGCTGGAGGCTTAGGGAATCGTGCTGCAAGCTGCGCATAATTTTCATTCGCATCGGGCGCTCGTGCCGCCACGTAGACGAGCGATGAAACCTTGGGATGAATGCCGGCCTCACTGAGAATCATTCCGCCGAAAGAATGCGCTACAAGCACCGTGGGACCGTCTTGCATATCAAGCACGAGGCGCGTGAGTGCGAGGTCATCGGCAAAGGAGCGCAGGGTGGTTTGCACCGCGGTGGCGCGCATACCGGCGGATTGAAGGCGCGTAATAACATCGGACCAGGACGATCCATCCGCGTAGAGGCCGTGGATCAACACGGCGTTACGAATAGCCGGAACCTGATTGCTGGCGGCGGCCGCAACTTCACTGCGGATACCGATGGTTGAGGTTGCGGCGCCCGCGAGCAAAGCAGTGGAAAAAGTACGTCTATTCACTGTTCCTGTACCTCAGTACGCGCTACTTTACCACCGGTTACTATGCCGTCCTTGTTCCAGGGCCGAATCGCTCGGACATCATGGTTTTTGTGTGGCGTGCATCCGCTCACGCCGCCAAAAAGTCACCTCAGAACGAATAGCAGCTGTAACCAGGTCGGGCCGATCGAGCTCGATGTCATGCCCACTATTCGGTATGATCGTTTGGTGGGCGTTCGTCGATAAGGAAAGTAAATCGCGAGCGAATAAGCGCCAAAGGGCCTCAAACGCGTGAGGTGTCCGTTCGTGATGCCCGGCGGTTAGGACCAAAATAGGCACCGTCCCGACATCTTTCCGTTCGCTGAGCGTCCTATGGAGGTTGTCGGCAGTAAAGTCGTTTATTTCGGAGCCAACGGCGGCGTACGTTCGTGCCTGCAGCGCTTGCCTCCATAAAAAGATATTCAAAGCCTCCGGAAAGCGCCGCTCGGGCAATCCGCGAAACATCTGTGCGGGACAGTCATGCCGCTGTGTGGCGGGCGCCCGGGACCACCCCGTCGCTGCAAACTGGTAACATGCATGAAGGTCGTGTTGCGTCGACTGCACGTAGTCTAAAAGCTGCGACGGTGTTGCAGTAGCATACAGATATTCTTCCGTAGCACTATCCACGAACACCAAGCCCGCAATCTCGTTACGGTAACGGCTCGCGAACGTTCGAGCAACAATTCCGCCAAAGGAATGCGCGGCGAAAATATACGGGGGAGGCTCGCCTGCACCTCGCAAGGTGGCGTGCAGTTCCAAGACGATGCGATCGATGGTTCGCGGCAGCGGTCCGGCATCGCTAAATCCGTATCCCGCGCGATCGTAGGTGCATACCCGGGCAAAACGCGCGACTTCCGGCTGCACAAGGGCCCACTCGGGGGACCAGTCCTCCCACCCTGCTTCCAAGATGACCGTAGGCGTGCCGTGACCAATGCACCGTATGTTTATACGGAATCCGCCCACGTCAATACGTCGCCCAGGTTTCATGTACATCGCGTAGGCTGTTGCAACGCGAGCGCGCGCTCGTCTTGGTAATGCTACGGGCGCCATAACAGCTAGTGCAAAGAGCCATGCGAATGAACACGCTAGCAAGCGTCGGGGGTTCCTGCTGATCCACTGCAACACCGTATTGTGAATGTTCCCTGCGAATAGCATTACGAACATACACGTACAACGCGAAGGTAAGGTATTCTTGCATCCTGCAATCATCCTGAGCGGCGCATGGCCCGATGCAATGTGCCATTGCGTACGGTCTCGACTACGGCGGTGATTAGTAAGGGGAAATGAAGGGCTGCCTATACAGTCCGTGTTCCCAATCGTTCGAGTGTTCGATATTGTATTGCCTCGGCTACGTGCGTGCTCGTTATCGTTTCATCACCGGAGAGATCCGCGATCGTACGCGCCGAACGTGCGATACGATCTAGTGCGCGCGCGGAAAACTGGCGCCGTGAACTGGCCTGGGCTAATAGCTGCATGGCGCCTTCTTCAAGCCCGCAGTACCGCCGTACCGCGCTGGCGGGAATCTCGGCATTGCACGAGATCGCTGTTCCGGCGAAGCGCTGCTGTTGCACGCTACGGGCCGCCGTGACGCGTTCACGAATAACGGTAGACGACTCGGCCGGCTCATCGCGAACCATGTCGTCAAAGGGCACCCGCACAACCTCGATCTGGAGGTCGATGCGATCGAGTAGCGGGCCGGACAGCTTTGATAAGTAACGCGCAACTGCGGCATCGTCGCAGCGACATTCTGCGCTGCGGGTACCGCGATATCCGCACGGACACGGATTCATCGAAGCAACCAGCATGAAGCGCGCGGGATACGTGAACGTACCGGCAGAGCGCGCAATCGTAACAGCGCCTTCTTCAAGCGGCTGGCGCAACACCTCAATGGCGGCGCGGCTGAATTCCGGAAGCTCATCCAAAAAGAGCACGCCATGATGCGCCAGGCTGATTTCCCCCGGCTTGGCCGATGCGCCACCGCCGACGAGTGCGACCTGGGAGATCGTATGATGCGGAAAGCGAAATGGACGCGCTCTTAAAATGCGCGGCTGCCGTCCCAGTAGTCCGGCGACGCTGTAAATCTTGGTCGTCTCTAACGCCTGAGCTGCGCTCATGGCGGGCAAGATAGACGGCAGTCTACGAGCCAGCATTGTTTTTCCGCAACCGGGCGGCCCGACGAACAAGACATTATGGCCACCGGCAGCTGCAATCTCGAGTGCGCGTTTGGCTGCAATCTGGCCGCGCACATCGGAAAAATCTCCGTACACATGTTCTTGCGAAACGTCAGCCGGCGCGCCCTTGGTCATCGTACGCCACTTAGCGCCATTCCCGAGCAACACTGCAACTGCGGACTGCAAAGAATCGACCGCGTAGAGTTCCAAGCCTTCTACCAGCGCGGCCTCCTCGAAGTTCGCGCGCGGCACGATGAATTTGGTAAATCCGGCCTTGCGCGCGCCAAGGACCATGGGAAGAATGCCCGCGACGCCGCGCAGCGTTCCGTCCAACGCTAATTCACCAAGGCAACAAAAGGCACGCGGCGCCGCAGCGTCAAGTTGCCCGTCCATCGTCAAAAGCGCAAGCGCAATCGGAAGATCGAAGCCCGGGCCTTCTTTACGCACGTCAGCAGGTGATAAGTTTACTAAGAGGCGGCCGGGCGGATAGAGAAACCCGGAGTTGAAGATCGCAGCGCGCACGCGTTCGCGTGCTTCGCCCAGTGCCCGATCCGGCAGGCCGATAATGATGAAACCGGGCGTACCCGACGAGCTGTCCGCTTCAACGCGAACGACATAGCCGTCTACGCCGAGCATCGCCGAAGAAAACGCAAGCGCAAGCAACGAATACCTCCGCGCCCCAATCACGCCGTCCCGGCTCCCGGAAAGCTCACTTTGAAAACTGCAACGCTCAATCGCTACTGTGATCGGCAATCGCGTTACTAGGCGGTTCAACCGCTTACTGCTACTATTATTACGTACTACCAGCATTCGGCTATTACGTACTACCAGCATTCGGCCGGCGCCGGATGTTGCCGAAAAGTGCGCTAAAGGGCCCAGTTCTCCACATCCCCCACAGGCTTTTAGCCTCTACTTGTGGATAGGTGCCCCGAACGGAGGCGCTCGCGCCTCCCGTAGTTAACCCGTGTGGATGCTTTTGGAGGGAACCCCACGTTGAAAAGATCCGGTCTGTCCATGGCCGTCGCGGCTCTTGCCTGCGTGCTTGTCTCGTGCTCCTCGGGCGGCGGCTCGCAATCCGGCAATAGTACGGGAGCAGCGGCCGGTCCGAAGAAAGGCGGTAGCGCCGCCGGAAAGGTCATTGGGATTTCAATCCAGGACCTCGAGGCGCAGTTCTACCAGCAGATGGAAGCCGGAATGCAGTCCGAAGCCAAAAAGTACGGGTATCATCTGCTCTTCGTTGACGCCAACCGGGACAGTGCCCGCCAGCAATCCCAAGTCGAGGACTTTATCTCCAAGAAGGTCGACGCCATCGTTTTGACGCCGTACGACTCGCAAGCGATCGGCAGTGCAATTGCGGAGGCAAACAACGCGAACATTCCGGTGTTTACCGCCGACATCGCCAGTACGAGCAAACAGGGCAAGGTGGTTTCACATGTCGCTTCCGACAACGTGCAGGGCGGAGAACAGGCCGCGAGCCTTATGTGCAAAGCGATCGGCGGCTCCGGTGAGGTCGCGATCCTGGATGAGCCCGAGGTGACGAGCGTTCAAGATCGTGTCAAAGGTTTCAAACTGGGCCTTGCGCAGCATTGTCCGCGCGCAAAGGTCGTCGCCGAAGTTGATTCAGGCGGCACGCGCGACAAGGCGAATTCCGATATGGGCGATATCTTGCAAGCGCACAAGAACCTCAAAGGCGTGTTCGGAATCAACGATGACTCGGCCCTGGGCGCAGTCGCGGCCATCCGAGCAGCCGGACTTTCGGGCATTGCGGTGATCGGATACGACGCGACGCCTGAAGCGCGTACCGCCATTGCAAACGGGCAAATTTACGGCGATGCCGTGCAGCATCCCGACGTCATCGGCCGGGACGTGATTCAAATCGTTCACGATTACTTCGCCGGTAAGAGCGTCCCGCCGAAAGTGAACGTCCCAGTCGGAATATATACAAAAACCAGCACGAAGTAACCGCCCTGAATAGCAACACCCTTTTAGAGATGCGCGACATCGGGAAGTCTTTCCCAGGTGTGCGCGCACTCGAGGGCGTGAGGCTTGATCTGCGCGCCGGTGAAGTGCTGGCGCTCGTGGGCGAAAATGGGGCGGGCAAATCCACGCTGATGAAGATTCTGGCCGGCGCTCAGCCCGCGGATTCGGGCGAGGTCTTCATCGACGGCCGCCCTGCAGCGATCAACTCGCCGCGTGCCGCCGAAAATCTCGGCATCGGCATGATTTACCAGGAATTCAACCTGGTGCCGCAATTGAGCGCCGTGGATAACCTCGTGCTCGGCAACGAGCCTGCGCGCGGGCCGTTTATCGATGAACGGGCGGCCCGTCAGCGCGCCACACAAGTCTTCGCGGACTTGGGAATCGAGATTCCGCTCAACGTTCCGGCAGGGCGTCTCTCTGTGGCGCAGCAACAGATGGTCGAGATCGCCAAGGTGCTTTCGAGGCATGCGCGAATCATCGTCATGGACGAACCGAGTGCCGCGCTGACCGAACGCGAGATCGATCGGCTCTTTGCGATCATCGCCACACTCAAAGCCCGGGGAACCGGTATCATTTACATCTCGCACCGTCTGGAAGAGCTGCCGCGCATTGCGGACCGGGTTACGGTATTACGAGACGGTTCCGTCGTTGAAACGCGTGCAATGGCGGATTTTCCGCCCGAAGAAATTATTCGCGCGATGGTCGGGCGGCGCTTGGAATCGCACTTTCCGGAATTGCCCGCTATTCCAACTACTGCCCCGGTGTTGCTGTCGGTGCGCGATCTTCGCCGGCCACCTGCGGTTAACGGGGTGTCCTTTGAGGTGCGGGCAGGCGAAATCGTTGGACTCGCCGGTTTGGTGGGAGCGGGG
>DASRSF010000055.1:0-5837 GCA_035656615.1 Vulcanimicrobiaceae bacterium
GGTTCCTGTAAAGGCGTAGGTAGGCCCGGCCGAAGCCGCGTAACTATTAGGCGTGCCGAATTCGCGATTTCGCCTCGCCTACATTGTTGCGATTTTTGTCGCTATTGTGCTGAGCGCCGCGGCGGCGGCCGTGGCGGATACTGACGAGACCACCCAGGGCGTGAACCCGGCGTCCGTCGGCATGCAGCCGCTCAAGGGAGCGATTCCGCGCTCGACCCCTGCGCCCGGTGAGTCGCGCCTGGTGCGCCGGCCCGACGGCACATTCGGCGCGGTACCGGACCTGGCGGGCAGGACCGTTACGTTTCACCTGGCGGAGCGAGATGCGCCCTGGTCGCTTCAACCTTCGCTGGCTGTTTTGGCCAAGACGTATAACGGCGTTGTTCCGGGGCCCGTACTGACCGTTCACCAAGGCGATCGCGTAGTAATCGACTACCGTAATGCGCAGAGCGTTCCCGACACGCTTCATTTGCACGGGATACATAATATTCCGATTTCGATGGACGGCGTGGCCGGTATCTCTCAGCCCATGGTCATGAACGGCCAAAGTTACCGCTACGAATTTACCGCTGATCAGCCGGGGACGTTTATCTATCACTCACATGACAACGAAGAGATGGTGAACAGCGGGCTGTACGGTGCGATCGTGGTTCTGCCCGCACATGTTACGGCTGCACAGCGCGCGGATCGCGACGATGTGGAAATTCTTTCCTCGTGGGCCATCCAGAGCCTGAGCGAAAACCACTTTACCATCAACGGCAAAGAGTATCCGTACACCACGCCGATAGAGGTACGTAAAGGTCAGCGCATTCGCATTCGCTGGGTAAATATTTCGGGCGAAGCGTTTCATACGATGCATACGCACGGCCACTATCAGCGCATCATCGCTCGTGATGCGCAGCCCGTGACCTGGCCCGACGTTGAAGACACGGTCGGTATCGGTCCGGGACAGCGCCTCGACGTCTTGGTCGACGCTAACCAGCAACCGGGGAACTGGCTCGTGCATTGCCATGTGCTCGATCACACCGAAGACAGCCAAGGCTATCCGGACGGGTTGATAACCACGATTCATTATGCGGGCACGCCGGAAAACGGCGCCGCAATGAACGCCTCGATGCGTGGCATGTTGCCCAACTTCGGCACAACTGCGCGCGCTCTGCCTTTTGGCTGGACCATTCTGCTGGGCGCAATCGCCGGCTTTACGATATTCCTTGGTCTGCCCATTGCTCGCATGCGAAATATTTCGCCGCAGACGATCGGTTCGCTCAACGCTCTTGCAATCGGCATTCTGGTATTTCTTGTCGTCGAGATCGCGGGGAACGCGACGACGCCGTTGATGCAAGCCTTACGAGCCTGGCATACCGGAGCATCGCCGCAGCAAGCAATTTCTATATCGGTCGCTTACGTCGTGGGGATCTTTGCCGGCTTGGTGGGATTGGGAACATTTGCCGCCCGCCTTACCAAACGCGCCGCTTCAGAGGTACACGATCCATTTTTGCTGGCATCGATTATTGCAATCGGTATCGGCGCGCATAATTTTGCAGAGGGACTCGCGATCGGTGCCTCCGCTGCTTCAGGCGCGACTGCAATTGCAATCGGTCTTATTGTCGGTTTTGCATTGCACAACGCCACCGAAGGATTCGGAATCGCCGCACCGCTTGCCGGACGCGACGTACGTCCGCGCCGCAGGCAATTGTTGTTGGCCGGCATCGTCGCCGGTGGACCAACCTTCGTAGGGACGTTAATCGGTTATGCCTTCGACTCTCCGGTGCTCTCGGTGTTGTTCTTGGCGACGGCCGTGGGAGCGTTGGTGTACGTCATTGGTGAGCTGTGGAGCGTGCTGCGGCGCAGCCCGGGCTTGAATCCGCTTGTCACGTCCATGCTTGCATGCGGTTTCTTTATTGCTTTAGCCACTGAAGCGATCGTGGACCTAAGCGGCGGGTAAGCGGGAATAAGGCTGGCATGAATATTGGGATTATCGGCTCCGGAGATATCGGGAGCACGCTTGGCCGCTTATGGGCCAAGGCCGGACATAAAATATACTTCAGCTTCTCGCACGACCAGCAAAAACTGGAAGCGCTCGCACGTGAGTGCGGCAACGATTCGCAAGCCACCACACCGTATGACGCCGTGCGCTGCTCGGACATCGTCCTGTTTTCCGTGCCGTGGACGGCTATCGACGATGCGGTCAAACAAGTGGGGCGTTTCGAAGATAAAGTCGTGATCGACACAACAAATCCGTATATCGACGATCAAATGCACGTCGAGCAATTTGACGAGGGTGATTCATCCAGTCAATGCGTCGCCAAAAAATTGGGTGATGCCAGAGTGATTAAAGCCTTCAATACGCTCAAAGACGAAACGCTCATGCAGAAGTCCGGACAGGGATTGGTCATTTTTATGGCCGGCGATTATCCGGTGATGAAAAAAACGGTTGCGCAACTCATCGAAGATGCCGGCTTTGTGCCGTTTGATGCCGGGCCGCTTGTCGAGGGCAAGAAACAGGAACCGGGCACAGACCGGTACTTAAAGGAACTTACGCTCGAACAGGCCGAGCGCCTCGCGGGTCCCTCTGAGGCGGTAACGCGGAGTTGAAGGCGCAATTCCCAGCCGAACAAACGCAAGCGGGCGCTTTCAATCGGCAGGCAGACGCATTCGATCGCTGGATCCGTGCCGACGGCTCCGGAGATTTCCCTCTCGAGGCGGGACGTTATCACCTATACGTCTCGCTTGCGTGTCCGTGGGCGCACCGGACGATCATCGTCCGCAAACTCAAGCGTCTGGAAGACGCAATCGGTATGACGGTCGTCGATCCGGTGCGCGATGATTTCGGATGGGCGTTTCGCGAGGGACCGGGATATTCGCGCGACCCGGTCAACGGATTTGAATACCTGGCCGAAGCCTATCGAGCCACCGATCCGAACTACAAAGGCCGCATTACGGTTCCGGTGTTGTGGGACAAGAAGACGCGGCAAATCGTCAGCAATAATGACGATAATATCATGCGTATGTTTGAAACCGAGTTCGATGCGCTGGGTGACCACGGTGCGCTCGATTTATATCCATCCGAACACCGGTCAGCGATAGACGAGGAAAACGAGTGGATCTATTCCACGTTCAACAACGGCGTGTACAAGGCCGGGTTTGCGACATCGCAACTCGTGTACGAGCATGCTGCGCGCGAAGTGTTCGATACGCTCGATAGTTTGGAACAGCGGCTGAGCGAACGTCGTTACCTTATCACGGACCACCCCGTTGAAACGGATTGGCGTGCGTTCGTAACGTTGGTGCGGTTCGACGCGGTCTATTACGGGCATTTCAAATGCAATGTCCGGCGCATCGTGGACTACCCGGCGTTGTGGGGGTATCTGCGCGATCTATACCAAACGGACGGCGTAGCGGATACCGTCAATATGGATCATATCAAACGGCACTACTACTATACGCATGACGACATCAACCCGACGCGTATCGTCCCCATCGGGCCATTGTTGGATTTTTTGATTCCACACGGGCGGGAGCAGCTCAAATAGCAGGAGTTCCGGCGCTCGGTGTGGCGAAGCACGAGCCGTGGACTGGAAGTTCGCGCTGGGCGCATTTGCGACGGCGTTTACGATCATCGATCCAATCGGAATGATTCCGCTCACGTTGTCCGCGACCGTTGCCATGCCCGAACAACGGCGAACAAAAGTGGTGGACCAGGCCGTCGTTGTAGCCGGAATCGTCATGCTGGTCATGGGTGCGATCGGGCGGCCCCTGCTGAACTATTTGGGTATTACGCTGCCGGCATTTCTTATTGCGGGCGGAATTCTATTATTTTTGATCGCCATCGATATGCTGTTCGCCCGCCCGACGCGCGCAAAGCGTACCGAAGAAGAAGAACGCGATGCCGCCGTGGCCGATAACCCGGCGGTGTTTCCACTGGCAATTCCAATGATCGCGGGCCCCGGAACGATTGCTTCGGTGATGCTTTTAGTCAATTTAGCGCGTAACAGCCCCGCCCGTATCATGATGGTCGTCATCGCCTGCGCTGCCGTGCTGGCGCTGACTTGGATGTTCATGCGCGCCGCGACGCGCCTTCAGCGCTTCATCGGAACGACGGGGATTCACGTGGTCACGCGGTTGCTGGGAATCATCCTGGCGGCGCTTGCGGTCCAATTCGTCCTGAACGGTTTGGGACAAACCCATATTGTGCGGCCATAGTGCAAGATCCGGGTTGCTGCGCAGAGGCGACGAAGCGATGATGACGCAGATGATAACCGCAAACGATATTGAGGAACAGCTGTTCAGCAGCGGATACGCGCGCCGGGCGGGAGCGCTATCCCCCCAGGCATGCTTGCAACTGCGCATGCTGTACGATGAGGAACGCCTATACCGTTCCCGGGTGGTAATGGAGCGCCACAATTACGGAAGCGGCGAATACAAATATTTCGCGTACCCGTTGCCTGAACCGGTGCGGCAGATCCGTGAGGATTTGTACGCCGCTTTGGCGCCAATCGCCAACCGTTGGAATGCCGAGCTCAAGCTGCCCGCGCGCTATCCTGCGGCTGCGCAGCAGTACCTACTGGAGTGTCACGAGCACGGGCAGACGCGGCCCACCGCGCTCATCCTGCGGTATGGGGCCGGCGATTATAACTGTCTGCATCAGGATACATATGGTGAACTGGCCTTCCCTTTTCAAGCCACATTCTTTTTAAGTGATCGCAATGAGTACGAGGGCGGGGAGTTTGTGCTGGTGGAGCAGCGGCCGCGCTCCCAGAGCCGTCCGATCGTCATCCAGCCTGAACAAGGAGAGTGCATCATCATTCCCAATCGCTATCGGCCTGTTCCCGGAAAGCATGGAACGTATCGTACGGTATTCCGTCACGGCGTTAGCGAGGTTCGGGCAGGCGAGCGTTTTGCGCTCGGGATCATCTTTCACGACGCGTTATGATGATGCACTTCCTCGCCGCGCTGCTCCTCGCGTTGCCGGTTGCGTGGCCCATGTACCAGTTTGCGCCAAACCACGAAGCGGTGTTTGACGATACCGCCTCGCCGGTAGCTTGGCAGCGGCCGTTGCCCGGAAAAGTGAACGGCGGTTTGGCCATTGTCGGCGGTGTGGTGTACGTCGAGAGTTTCGATCATCGCCTTTATGCATTGGACGCCAGAACGGGCGCCGTGCGATGGTCGGCGGACCTGGGCAACATCGCCATGACGGCTCCCATCGTCGCGGACGGCTTGGTGATCGCGGGTACGGGCAGCAACGAGCCGCTAATTGAAACGCCCGCACAAACGATTTGGGGGCGTAAAAAGGGTGACGCTGTTGTCGCGCTTTCGGCCAAGACCGGTGCGGTCGTGTGGCAGTTGCGGACGGTCGGCGAAGACATGCCTACGCCGGCGCTGGTACACGTGCGCGGCGTGGACGCGATTGTTTTTGCGAACGGCGACAATCACTTGCGCGCGCTGCGCCTGCGGGACGGCAAGCCGCTGTGGGCAATCCCCACGCAGGGCATATCGACGATGAGCTCGGCGGCTGCGGTAGGGAACACGATTTACGCGATCTCCGGGGTGCCGGTCCCCGGAGTGCACCACGACGAGTTGTATGCGGTAAACGCGGATACCGGCGCATATCTGTGGCGATCGCCGGTCGGAAACGCCGACTGCTCGCCGACTGTTGCCGACGGCATGGTGTTCGTCGAAGGCTCAGGTAACGATCCGCGGCGGCCGGAATACTCGGCCGACTTCAACGATATTGTGGCAGTCGATGCGACAACCGGCAAACTGCGTTGGAGTTGGCGTTCCGGCTGGGGGTATCTTACGCCGACCGCCTCGCACGAACAGGCGATCGCGGGGCTTGAAGT
>DASRSF010000056.1:0-5085 GCA_035656615.1 Vulcanimicrobiaceae bacterium
AAAGAACGCGGCGCCTATCTTGTGCCGACGTTATGCGCGATCAGCTGCATCATGGAACATGCCGAAAGCGGTGGTCAGCCCGACTTCGTGGTGCGCAAAGCGCGCGAAATCAACGAGCACGCGCACGCCAATATCACGCGCGCGTTTCAGGCGGGCGTAAAAATCGCCGGCGGATCGGACGCCGGCACGCCGTTCAACTATCATGAGAACTACGCAGACGAAGTGATTTCGATGCATACGCTGCTGGGAATGACGCCCCGGCAAGCGCTGCATGCAGCGACCGCCGTCGCCTCCGAGCTGCTTGACTTTGATTGCGGCGTACTGGCACCGGGGCGGCCCGCCGATTTGCTGATGCTCGACCGCGACATCACCGAAGACATCCGTACCCTGCGCGAGCCGAGGGCAGTTTACAAGGACGGCCGGCTCGTGTAGTTTTCGGAAGCATTCGACGGCGCAGCGCTATCTGCTGGGTGACTTCCGCGAACGAAGAGCGTTACGCCGCGCAGCCGACGAGCGCGCGCATCAGCTCCGTGCGCGCCTCGCAATCGAATAATGACACTCCAAGATCATCGTTGATGAGCAGCAGCAGCCGGCGCGCGGCCGCGGTGTCGGCGGCTCGGGTACGGTGCATCCCTTGCGCGAGGGTAGCAAAAACGCCGGCGTACGCCGCGATCCATTCGATGCACGCGCCGCTTTCAAGCGCCGCAGCGTAGCAGCCCCCGACGGCGCCTGCCTCGGCGGCCGGTACGCCGCACTCAATGAGGTCCCATTCCAAAGAACGAACCGGCGCCGGGCACAGCTGCATGTGAGATTACCCCGTCGTGCCGTCTTTGCGGCGGTGCAAGCAGAACGTGTTGCCTTCCGTATCCTCGCACCAGGACATGGTGCATACGGGGCTTTCAAAAGTTTCCATGAGCACCGAGCCCCCGAACTCGGGCACGCGCGCAGTTGCGGCGGCAACGTCTTCAACGCCGATCATCGCACCGCCCGAGGGTCGCCACGGTGCCTCGCCGGCCTTGCCCAAGCCGAATGTCTGTCCCGTCGGAAGTTCGTATTCCGCGCCGCTCCAATCGCCGCTTTCCACGACGAATGGATTCGCGAAACCCAGGCCTTCCTCGTAGAATCTGCGGGCGCGCGCCAGATCCTTGACCATGTAATACACCGCATCGATACCGGCCGGAGCCGCGATTTTTGTTGTCGTCATGCCTACCAGGATAAGCGCCCAATGTGACATACTGTGTCATATATGAAAAGCGAACGTCTCGTTTCGCTCATGTTGCTGCTGCAGGCCCGAAGCCCGCGCAGCGCGCGCGATCTGGCCCGAACGCTGGAAGTCTCGATGCGAACCGTCTACCGGGACGTGGACGCGCTGAGTACGACCGGGGTACCCGTGTATGCCGAGCGCGGGCCGAACGGCGGCATCACGCTTTCCGACGGCTACCGTCAGGCGATTGCGCAGTTCAGCACGGACGAACTCCACGCGCTCTTCGTTGCCGCCGCCGATCCGCTCGCCGATCTGGGAATCGCCGCTCACGAACGCGCACTGCACAAGATCAGAGGCGCGCTGCCCGATCTGCAGCGGCGTGCTGCCGAAAAGGCCGGCCAGCGTATTTTACTGGATCACAATCGATGGTACCGCAGCGAACAGCCGGCGCATATTCTAGCGTCCTTGCGGCGCGCCGTCTGGGACGATCGCGCGGTGCTCCTCACGTATCGCGATCGCAACGGTGCCCTCACCACGCGCGAAATCGACCCGCTCGGATTAATTTCAAAGGCCGGGGTGTGGTACGTGGCCGCGCGAATTCCAAACGGTGAATTGCGCACGTTTCGCGCCGAGCGCATCGAGCATGTTGAAGAACTGCGCCGTCAGTTTTCACGCCCCGCGGATTTCGATCTACATGGCTTTTGGCTCAACGCGACCTCGAAGCCGGACCACGAAAACTGCGCGTACGAGGCCACGCTTCGCTTTGAAGGCGATGCGACCGAAAGCATCATGCCGTACTTCCCCGCCGAGGCGATCGAACAGGACGCAAGCGGCAAAACGTACCGCGTGCGATTCCCCTCGCAGGACGCGGCGGTGGGGCACGTCATGATGCTCGGAAAGCGAGCGCAGGTCGTGGGGCCCGACGATTTTCGCAGCGCCGTCGTGGCGCGCGCACGTGAATTGCTCGCCATTCTGAGTGGGTAAGACCGGCTCTGTGAATCTTCAAGGACTTCGCCTTGCGGTGCTCGCGCCAATCACCTGGCCGACACCGCCGCCCGGTTATGGCCCGTGGGAGCAGATCGCATTCAACATTGCCGACGGTATGCGGCGCCGGGGGCTGGACGTGACGCTTTTTGCTACCGGCAATTCACAATTCGAAGGTCGCGTTGAATCCGTGGTGCCCGTTGGATGCGCCGAGGATCCGGCGCTTAACTCCGACGTCTTTTCCGCATTGCACATCGGCCATTTGATGGAACACGCCGACAGGTTCGATCTGATCCACAACAATTTCGATTGGAAGCCGATGACGTATGCCCTGGGGCGCAAGACGCCCCCGATGCTCACAACGGTTCACGGCTTTTCATCCCCACAGATTCTGGCCGCGTACTACGCGTGCGCTTGGCGCAGCTTCTTTACCTCGATAAGTACTGCCGACCGCGATCCGGGCCTGGAGTATTTGGCCACGACGTACAACGGTATCGATCCGCAAGAATTTACCTTCAATCCGAATCCCGGCGAATATCTCGTGTTTCTGGGACGTTTTCATCCGGAGAAAGGGACGCATCTGGCGATCGAAATCGCGCGCCGCACCGGCAAGCCTTTGAAGATCGCCGCAATACCGCAGGACGAAGCCTATTTTACGACGATGGTCGAGCCGTTTATCGACGGCACGCAAATTCAGTTTCTCGGCGAAGTCCGCCGCAAGGCGCGCAACGAACTGCTCAGCAACGCCCTTGCGCTCGTGCACATGACCACGCGGCCGGAACGTTTTGGCCTGACGATGATCGAAGCCATGGCCTGCGGCACGCCCGTTTTAGGAGCGAACATGGGCTCCATTCCGGAAATCGTCGTCGACGGCGTTACCGGATTTCTTTGCGATTCGGTCGATGATGCGGTCGCGAAAGTACCGCTGCTTTCTTCGCTCGACCGCCACGCCTGCCGCGCACGCGTCGAAGCAGAGTTCACCGTCGATCGCATGATCGACCGGTATCTCGGCGCATACACCGCTGCCATTGAGCGCCAACTTCCCGCCGCTCCCACCTCCACGCAAATGCAATGGCGCAAACGCGATTGGTGGGACCGTCCAATGGCCTACACCGAAATCCCACCAAAACCAACGAGCCTAGCGTTCGAACGGGCTTAAATTGCGCTTCGTATTGTAATGCGCATAGCGTAATCGATGGGCGCACAACTTGTTTCGACATTTGGCTCTGCGTTTTTTTATCAAATCGTAACCAAAAAAAGAGCGCAGTGTACAGTCAAATATATGGCACGTGGTTGATCGCTGGCAAAACGACTTTAAGTGTAAACTGGCCGAGCTTAGGAATAGATCGATTGACCGAGAAGCGCTGGCAGCTCTCGCGCCTTTACAAATCGCAGCTCCGCGAGGAGTTGTTCAATAAGCTCTTTTGCGACCTGATCGTCCCGCAACTTCTCCCAATAGTCAGCGAACCAGCGACCGGTATCACCCCAAATTCTACTAAATCTGACCATTTGGCGATCCACTCATACCGAAGGCGGCCACTGGAAACTTCCCGGACTTGGAAGCAACGATGGTCGGGATCGTCTAGCGAGCTGTCCTTGTACGCGACACCGTAGGGCAGCTTACGCCCGTGCTTTAGGAATCGCTCGCACAGCGCCGTTTCGTCCAAAAAGCCATCGATGACTATAAGGAGCTGACCCATCTGTTTACTCGATGAGCCGCGTCCACGGACTGACTCTCCCAATATCTGTCCGGATGTTACGATATTAGTTAGCCGACGATCGCAACGCCTAAGGGCGGATCTAAGAATCATCGGGTGCTACGCTCTTTTTTGAAAGCAAAGATTAAAACCGTCGGGATCGGGGACGTAGAGTTGCAACATCCCGTAATGTGAGAGCACTGGAGCTTTCACAGGAATAGATTGGCCACGCAAGTACTCATAAGCGCCGGCGACGTCGTGGCATGAGAAGTACAAGCAGACATCGCCATGCGCGACGGTCCTGGCATTATCGGGACACTCCGGTCGATGGCGCCTTTCATAGGCCGTATTCAACATGAACCGGATACTGTTCAATTCCAGCATGACCCAGTCGCAATCCGGTAAGCGCTGCCCATCGTCCATTACGACTCGGCAGCCTAATATATCGGCGTAAAAGCGCAATGACGACGGCATATCGAATACCTGAAGTAACGGAATCATCTCTTCGACAATAAGGGCATTCATCCGATCATCCCTTGATCGGGACGATAGGCAGCAGCCGAGAGTCCTCCAGCGCAGCCGTGCGGTGGCCAAGTCCGTGGAGATACTCCTCGTTGGAAGCAAATGCAATAAACGAAGCCACGCTTGTCTGCCGAATAAGCATAACCATATCCCACCGCTCTTCCTGCGGCCCAATCAAGAATTGGCCCCCATCACCGAGAAATGCGATATCACCGCCGCTCTGCTGCAAATGGGGAAGCGTGTGGTCCATATACAGCTGGAATGCGTCCTTGCCGCTAATCGGTTGGGTTGGTGCAAGTCCCGGATTGGCACCGTAGTCAGCTACCTCGCGAAAGCGCAGTAAGTTTAACATGACGACAGGGCCTTCGATCTTTCTCATGACCAAGTTCCGGCCAGATTCGTTGGTGGGCTCCAAATAGGTCGGTTTACTTTCGTGTTGCATTTTAGTTCCTAAATGACAAATGTAGAGTTAAGTAGTTAAACGAAAGCTGTTGCCTGTGCACGAACGATCGACGGTAGCGATGCGAGGATGTGTCCAAAACTGTCGGATTGATCCGTCAATTCCGCCTTAACATCATCAAAGCTGTACGCTCAGTCCGGTCACATATGGCATCTTCTATGGTCGCCCAGCGCCCATGTGACTGCAACGATGTTATTGAACGAAACTCGTCGTTAGCC
>DASRSF010000057.1:0-10657 GCA_035656615.1 Vulcanimicrobiaceae bacterium
ACGTCGACGATCCGAGTGGACGATCGAACCGTCAGCGGCGTCAGTAGGATTTCTTCACCGAAGTCAAACAGGCGAAGTTGATGAGAGAATACGTCGAAGGTCCCGGACTTGTTCCGGGACTTTCGTTTTTTGTGGATAACCGCGGCGAGCGTGCAGAAAACGTGCATAACTGCAACTTCTTGCGAGTATGTTGTGGATTAGCCAATCAACCTCTTGCCGACGCATTCCACCCGTGTTACCATGCAATCACTTCGAATCAAATTGAAGTGCGGCGAACGTAAAAAACCGCGACCGGGCAACCGGTCAACACCGCAGGTGCGTCAGTCGGATTCCTTCACCGGAGTCAAACAGGCGCAACAAAAACCAGCGGAAATTACGCCAAAGCCCCGGAGCAATCCGGGGCTTTGAATTTATTCACGGCATCTCGCCAGCTGTGCTCGTCTTCGCTCGCTATGCTTGTCACGCGAGCTGAGGTTGCGATCGAGAGCGCACCATTCTTGTCATCCTGAGCCTGTCGAAGGACGGCCGAGCGCAGTCGAGGCGCGTGTTCGCGCGTTGCGCCGTACCCCTTCCCAATCATCCGCAATCAACGCTTCTTTTTTTCGCCGGGACCACCCCTTGATTTGCTTCTCCCAGCGGATTGCGTCGTTGACGTCACTGAAATCCGCCGCGTACACCAGTTCTACCGGTCGCCTTGTATACGTATAGCACCGCGTGTCGATGCCGAAATTATGTTCGCCAGCGCGCCGCCGCGCGTCGTTGGTTATCCCGGTGTAGTAGCTGCCATCATCGCAGCGCACTATGTACACAAAAAATTGTTTCATCGCATTCCATTTGCGACGAGCTGGGTAAGCGGAAAGCCTCGACTGCGCTCGGCCGTCCTTCGACAGGCTCAGGATGACAAGGTTAGGCTCGGGATGACGATGGTTACTTGGAGACGGGGAGTTCGTATTTGGCGGCGATTTCGGCGATGAGCATGTGGATGCGGGCGCGTACGGATTCGGGAGCGACGACTTCGGCTTGTGCGCCCCAGCCCAGAACCCAGCGCGCCAGTTCTTCCGCGTCGGCGACGTTGTAGGTTATTTCGACGCAACCGTCGGGGCGGCGGTCGACGGCGCGTTCGGCGACCACGCGCGCGGCGATAGCGGCCTTGGCGACGCGCGGCGCAAAGCGCACGCGAACTTCTGTGGTTTCGTCTGCGTGGAGCACGCCGCTAATCGAGGTTGAAGCGAAATCCTCGATGCTGAAATTCGTCGGTTTCGTGTACGTTTGCGCTAACACGGTGAGTTCGGAAATATTGTCTACGGCGAACACGCGCTTGTCGCGCCGGTCATGATCGTACGCGACGCAATACACCCGCCCGCCGTTGACGATGAAACCGTAAGGATCGGCGATGCGCTTGGAATGGTGGCCCTCTTTGTCTTGATACGTGAAGCTGATGCTGCGCGAACTGCGCTCCGCCGAAGAGAGCAAACCGAAGATGCGTTCGCCTTGCTCGTCCAGCGTGATCTCGCTCAGCCGGAAAGCAACGTTGGGAGGGACCTGCATTCGCTCGCGCGCGCTGCTCCCGCTCGATCCGACGATTTTCGAGGTAACTTCGTCGACGTACGTTCCGATCGCGCCGCCAAGGCTGGCGCTGATTGCCCGCAGTGCGACCAAGCCGAACAACTCGCTGTTGCTTAGCTCAAGCCGTTTGAGACTGTATCCGCTGGTGAACCGGTACGTATTCGTCGCGCGGTCGAAGTACCACGGAAATCCCGCATCCGCCAGTACGGCCAGATAGCGGCGCAAGCTGCGCGTACTGGGGCGGTGCTCGCCCTCGGCGATCCGATCCTTGAGTTGTTCGAAGGAAAACCGGCCCTCGTCGATCGCGCTCAGCAGGCGGACGAGCAGCACGATTTTCGGCTCATTCGTGCGTTCGATGGTAGGTGCTCCTGACTTACGAAAGATGGGTACCACGCAATTGTGCCATGCGTTTGGCGCGGCGGCCATCAAAACGGCATCAAAATGAACACAACCTTCATAAAGGAAACATCAGGGCGTTGGGGCGGGTTTCGGAAAGCACCCGTCCGGAGCCGTAATCGGCGGGGTCTGCGGGAGGGGCGGGCTACTCGTTATGCCGACCTCCAACGGATAGCTTGATCCTCCATCGGTCATGGTTTGGACCACCAGCCGCGAATTCGAGCCGGGCGGCAGCGAAAAGGGCGTGCCGATTTGATATCGCTGGGGAACCCGCGCACATCCAAGCTGCACCAGGGTGCCGTCGACTAAGAAGCTGCTGCGAACCGACCCGCCCATCGGGCGCTCGTACAAGTAGACGGTGGCCGGCTGTGGCGAGGAGTTGGCCAGGTCGAACGTGATCGTGCGGATGACGCCGTAGTCGCCATAATCGTGTCCGCTGCCGGGCTGCGCGGGCGGTGGGCTGCTCGCGCCGTATTGCGTGACGGCATCCGGGCCGCCGGCGGTGTACGCCAGCACCTCACCGCCATATCCGGTGAGGTTGAAAACACCGGTTCGGGCATGGCCGTCTCCCGGAAGACGCGGCTGATCAAAATAGGCGTTGAGTTGCGCGGCGTCCGTCGAAGCGAGCGCCATGGTCGCAATTTGCACCGGACCCCCGGACAGCACCTGAATACCGATGCTTCCCGCCGCGCCGTCCACAGGATTCATCGAAAATTGTTCAGCGACATACGGCGCGCCCGCGGCAAGGTCCACAACTACCCCTTGGTTGCGTGGTTTGCGCACCAGGAAGTCGCGCGAGACGTTGTGCCCGACGGTCATCACGTCGGGGTTCGGTCCTGCGGATGCGTCGATCAACTGCACGCGCGCGGGCGATGACGCGCGCAGCACGACTGCGAGCTGCCGCGGCGCCAGCGTGTTTTGGTGATAGTAGTACAGACGCGCCGCAGCGGCCGGCGTTACCTCGTTGCGAAACAAGACGCCGTTGGCCACGAGCTTTTCCGGATCGTCATCATAAAAAAGAACCGGCGGCGCAAATGCCTGCACGGCAAGGTTCTGCAGGTTTATGCTGGTTGTGCCGTTCACGTCGAAATATTGCGCTCCGCCGGCGACGCGGACAGGTACGGTAACCGATGCTACCGCGCCGGTATTGAATGGGGTCGGCGGCGCGATCTCCCCGAGCTGCAATGGGCCCGCGCCGGGCTGCGCGGCGACTGCTGCGCGGACTGCGTTTTGGATCTGCGTGAGCAGCCACGGGGCGTCGATTTGGTCCCCGCTCACGCGTAGGTCGATGCTTGGGGGAACCGTTGCCGCATCCAGCGCGACGCGCACCGGTACCCTGGCCGATCCGCTCGCACTGCTAATGGTCAACACGGTTGAACCGGTCTGCGTGGACGCGGCGACCGTTACGGTACGCGCTGCTTGATCCACGGTTGTGCTCACCAGCGGTGCGCTCGCGGTAACGGCGATCGGTCCCGCGGCATTTGCCACGCTAATGATTTGCGATTGTGAAGGGTGCAGGTTAACCTGCGGCGGTGAAAGCGTCAACGACGCAGCCGGAGACGGCAACGCCGACGGCGAGGGGGAGGGCGCCGGTGAGACGGGAGCCGTGATCGGCGCTGCAGAGGGCGAGGAGAGGGGCGTCACGGAAGGCGAGGGAGCCGGGGTTACCTGGGCCAAAAGCGAGACCACGGAAAAAGCAACATGAATCACGTAGTACTACTACCACCATGAACGCCGATTCCCCAGCAGCGGGCTATCGCGAAATATTGCTGCAGCGTTTGGTAGCAGCCTTTAACTCCTGCGCGCGCAGCGGCGATTTTGCGCCGTGTTCGGACCTATTCGCCGATGACGCGGTAATGGAGTTCGAGGGTGTTCCCGATTGGGGGCCGTTTGAAGGCAAAGCCGCAATCATCCGCCGTCTAAGCTCAGAACCTCCCGACGATGAACTTCAAATTCGAAACTGGCGCGACGACGGCCGGTCCATCCACGCGCAGTTCATCTGGAGGGATCTACCGGAAGCATTAGGCGGTGCGCTGGTGCTTCAGGGGAAAGATGCGAAGATTACGCACCTGATCGTCGCGTTCGGCGGCCCCGACGTCCGATAAACGCTACAGCGCGAATGCGTACAACTTGTGGTTCCATGAACCGACAAAAACGCGCCCATCGATTGTAGCGGCTCCCAGAACGCCGCAGGCCTGACCATAGCCGCTACAGGGTGATCCAATCGTCGTGCCGCTGTTCCACAGCTGCGCGCCGGTGGAGGCGTTGAAGGCCCAAAGCTTGTTGTCGAGGCCGTCCGTAAAGTACACAACGCCGTGCTACCGTCGGTGCCTGGTTATCGTCGCTGGTAACGTTCGAGGAACCGATGCTCGCTTTCCACGCAAGCGTTAATCCGCTGCACCCGCTGCTTTGTGAGAGCGCGTTCAATCCGTGGGCATAATTTCCGTTCGCGTTGGGATTACCTACATAGACCAGATTCGTAACGGGATCGAATGCGGGAACCCCGATGAAATCTCCCGTCGAGCTGGTATTGCCGACGTGCAGCTGCTGTTCCGCGGTCAGCATGCTCGAAACTCCGTAGGTGTAGATGAAGCCATTTTTATTTTTTGCCGATAGTTGTAACGAAGTGCAATTGGGAACGGAGTACAGCATTGCCGTCGCTCCGTAATCCGAATCGTTACTGGCTTTGGTGCCGTTGACGTTTGCCGCATCGGAACTAATGTAATTCAATTGCGGATCGAGTTGAACGACGGCATCGCCGTATGGGTAGGTTTCGCCCTTGGAATCTGCCGCGCAACCTCCCGTCGCGCTCGTTGCCACGTTGCCGGTTGCAATGTACACGTCATTGGTCGTCGAGTCAATCGAAGCGCCGCCCATTCCCCAGAAGCCGCCGCCGCAATACGCGGTTCCGGTTTTGCCCCCGGTCACCCGGCCGGGGAAAAAGGCCGCTGTGACGGTGTGCGTTGCGGTATTAATCGCGACAAGGCGGCCATGCCATGGAATCTGGTCGCAGAAGCTCGCCGTGCCGGCGTACAGCATTCCATTGGCAGGGTTATACGTAAGTGCCGTATAGATGTAGTCCTGCGCCGGCGACCCGATGGTTGAGTTTGTATTCGGGTCGTACAACGCGTTGACCGACCATTGCAGCGAACCGGTGGTCATATCGAGCGCATCGATGTTGTCGTTGGCGTCCGCCACATAGACCAGGCCGGAGGTTCGATCGTACGTTGCCGTTGCGGTGATGCCGAATTGACCGCCCGGAAGGTCGTCACACGAGGACGCAATTGGGGATCCGAGCGAGGTATTCCGCCAAACCACAGCGCCCGTGTCTGCGTTTACCGCAGAAAAGACGTTGTTTTCAGCACCCACGTACAAAACGTTGGTGGGCGTGCCGGCGACGTTGACGTTCGTGGCCAGGACCGGCTGCGATGTGATCGGCGCACCCAAGTCCGTCGCCCATACTTGTTTTAACGGCGAACCGGATAACGCCGAGGGCGATAATGTCGTTTCGTTTGGGTTGTATCCGGTGCGCTGGAGGTCGTATCCGAACGTATTCCAATCAACGTACGCGGGTGCCGGCGAGGGCGTAGGAACCAGCGCGGTGGGCGCAATCGCTACCGATACGGCAAGGGCATTACCCGTAGTGGTATTGTATGTGATTGTAGCCGGATTGAACGGTCCCGCATTTGCTTGCGCTTGCGCCACAGTGACCTCATCCGGCGCGCGTGAACAGGCGCACTGCTGAGTCTTTGTCCATCCTGCGCTTACGGCTGTGGCGTATCCTGGGGCGGTCATCGCGTTGGAGAGCAGCACATCGCCATTTCCATTCGTCGATCCGGGATCCGGCATCGTAAGCGTTGCGCCGTTGGTGAGCTTGGTGTACGCGGAGATACGGTCGATCGGCGATGTGAGGTTTGCTCCCGTAATGGCGTATACTCGCGCCGCCATATACAATGAACCCGCGGAAAACGTGGCGGAAAAGCTCACCGAATCGTTTCCCACTGCTGCACCGGCCGCCGTCAAAACCCACACTTCTTCGCGCTGGTTCTGACACGATGGAGAACCTTGAATCGTCCAGCCCGCAGGTACGGTTAGCGTTGCACATCCTGCAGTCGAAGAGGAGTTGAAGGTGTCGACGAACGCCGTAAGTTGCGCGCCGGGATTTGCCGTCGTCGTGCATGTCATGGACTGCGGAGAAAGGGAGCCCGAACTGTTGCACCCCCAGTTGCCCGCGATGGCGGCGGACGTTCCCGAAGAAGGCGAGGGAAGCGGTGAAGCAGTCGGCGGCGGCGGAGTCACTGTAGGCGCAGGCGCAATGGCAACCGATACGGCGATGGCATTGCCGGTTGTCGTATTGTACGTGATGGTCGCAGGATTAAACGGTCCCGCCGAGCTTTGCGATTGCGACAGCGAAGTTTCGTCGGGCGCCTGGCTGCAAACGCATTGCTGACTGCTGGTCCACCCGGGTGTAACGGAAGTTGCGTAACCCGGCACGGACATCGCGCTTGAAAGCAACAAATCGCCGTTTTGAACGGTGGCGCCCGGATCGGGCATGGTCAGCGTTGTGCCGTTCGCCATTGTCGCATACGCCGACATTACGTCGATCGGTGCGGAAATATTTGCTCCGGTGATCGCGTAAATTCGTGCGGCGATATATACGCCGCCGGATGTAAACGAGGCGGTGAAGGCGAGGGTGTCGTTGCCTGAGGCGGCGGCATTCGCGGTCATCACGAACATTTCAGCGCGCGCATTTACGCAGGATGGTGTACCTTGAATGGTCCAGCCGGCCGGCGCGGATACCGCCGCACAACCGCCGCCCGCCTTTGAATTAAACGTGTCTACAAATGCAACGAGCAGCGAGCCTGCTGCTGCGCTGGTGCTGCACGTTAACGTCTCGGGCGAGGTGCTGCTGCTTGAATGGCATCCCCAATTGCCGGCTGCTGCGCTGCTAAGCGCGCGCACGGGATGCGGTGTAACGCCGTACCTGTGAGCCGAGGGCAAATATGAAGAACGCATTCCGGCGGCGCCGCTGCAACCGGCCAAGAGCAAGCATAGAACAAATCTACCGGAACGCAGCATTGCTGTTCTCCGCCCTCAATACGCGGCTACTTCTGCCGTCAACGATACAACGCCGACCGAACTGGCCTATGAGCCAACGAGCCCTACGGCCGGCAGGGCGAAAGCCTCATGTGGAATTCAGAGGACTTAGGGCCCAAGCCCTAGCTACAAGCCTCGAATTCGTAAGCCTTATAGATGCCCGCAAAGCTTTTGGTCCGGCGAATACGGAACCATTGCAGCATGGCGGGTAAAGCCAGCTCCCGCCGCTGGCCATAGTCACGATTCGCGTCTTCGCCGGTCATCACGCGAAGCGAAAAATCCAGCAGGCGCGATTTTGCGGGCATTACCGCAATCACCCGGCCTTGCGGTGTCAGTAAACGGACGAACTCACGGGCTGCGTCCTCTACGTGTCCGATAAACTCTAAGGCGCTAATCAAGACGATTCGATCGAAAAATCCGTCTGGGAAATCCGTTCGAGCCGCATCGCGCTGATACAGGTTAGCGTTAACGGAAACGTTCGATAACGCCTCACGAACGGCGGGAACTTGCCCGTGTATGTCAATTCCGTACAGGTCAATACAATGGCGGGCTAATTCCGGCATGAAAATTCCGCCGCCGAATCCAACTTCCAGCAGGCGGGAGACCGGCTCTTTCGGCAAAAGACTGAGCGCAAGCGCGAATCGCCGTCGGGCTGCGTACGCCAATAGTGGACGATAATTCCAATCGGCGTGGTCGATGCCGCTTGTGCGTACCAGCCGGTTCAAAGGCAAAAGCTGCATTACGTCGGCAAATCCACCGGCGTATGGTGACTACAGCGGGCTCGCAAAGGAAATGGCTTTAATGACATCTATCGAATGCTAACGATCATTGTAAGAGAAAATGTCCTCATCCAGTGCTGCGCGAGCTCCAAAGGCACACCTGGGTGAAGCACCACCGTTGGCATACGAGCGTTTGGGCAGTAGTTCCGCTGCTTTTATATTTGGCTATCACTGTGCCGCTTGCGTCGATCTTAAATGTGTGGAAAGACGACGCCTACACGCTTCACACGACCTCCTCAGGCTTGGCATACGCGTTTAAACAATCTATTCAGTTCGAGCAAAATGCACCGTTCTACTTCCTGTTGGTCGTGATTTGGCGGCAAGTGGACCAAGCGGCCACGTGGGCGCGTTTGCTGTCCGTTTTGTGCGGTGCCGGCGTCCTGGCAATGATACCGGCTTTGGTTCGCCGGTATATTCCGGGTGTGCCGGCGCTTTGGGTGAGTCTGGCAACCGCGCTTAATCCAACCTTAATTTGGGCAGCGCTGGAAATTCGAATGTACTCGCTTGCTATTCTTCTCGCTTCCGCTTTATCGCTTGTCCTTTTTGACGGCTTCCTGCGTGTGCCATACGTGAAGCGTGCTGTCTATCTGTATAGCGTCTTATGCCTTATTGCCGTTTACACAGAGTTCTACTTGGTCTTCGTTATCATCGCTCACGGCGTCGCAATACTAGTGTACCGGCGTGACGCCATTGCGCGATTTGCTGCCTGCGTGTCGCTGCCGATCCTTGCGTTATTACCTATTGTCCGCCTGATCCACGGCCAAGTATCTAACGTCACGGGTCAATTTGTCCCCCCAACGCTATTCGACGCGCTTCACATACTGGCGCGATCGACGGCGCAATTTATCGTGCCTTTCGTCGATGTGAGAGGCCGCCTCTTCATATACGTCATCGTAATAGCGGCTCTGATTCCGTTGATTGTTGCGCTGATACGGTCCAGGCAGCGGGGGGCGAGTCTGATTATGCCCACGATTTTCTGCACCGGTTTCCTTTTATTTCTCATAGTTCCGTATGGAGCCGGAGTATGGCTGGGAAGCCGCCATTCCTCACCGCTCCTGGTCCCCGCGATGTTAAGTTTTTTTACGGCATTCACGTTTGTCCGCGAACCGTCTCGCATGAAAATCGGTGTGTTTTGGGTTTGCGTAATACTCTCGATTCAATGCCTCGCCCTTTTCAAAACCTACCAAAGCCTGGCAAAGGAGGGTGACTGGCTGCGCGTTGTGGATTTCATTCAACATCATGAGCTACCTCACGAACCGATCTTCATCTTCGAGGCCGAAAGCGCTCTGCCTTATGAGTACTATTACCGCGGACCTAATCGCGTAGTACCGATCCCGCGGCCCATTAACTTTAAGCACTACGACTTGCGAGATTTTCAAGTTCATACGGTGCAAGAGGTTGCACGAAGCTTCAATGGCGTGCCCAGCGGTGGCCGAGAATGGCTTATTACGGCCGGCGACTGCGAAGCTCGCAGCATACACTATGGCTGCGATGTACTGGAACAGTATGTCTCTAAGTGTTGCCGGGTGACTCTTTCACGGACGTTCTACAAAGCCCGAGTGCGGCTTCTGGAGCGCTCAGCGACGCAAACCACAACACGTCAGCTGCGGCGCGGTGCCGGCGTGTAAAGACGCAACAACGGCGGCGCCCCCGGCGAGCTTCGTGTCCAAGTCAAGCAAGCGCCGCGTGTAAACCTTTCGCAATGAGACTGCCGTAAGGGGAGCGGTCCTAAAAAATCGGGCGACTACGCCGAAAGGCTGTATAGCGTCAAGAGATATTTGTGCCCACGGCATTGCTCGTACGGGCACAAAAACACGGAGGTGCGATCTCTTTTGTTCGCCTTACAACACCGCAAATATTTCCGATTAAAAAGCAGCGTGAACACGGTAATTGGCGGTAAAGGCCGCGACGTGCTTTTTGTTTTGTAGCGGCAAACCGTTTGCGCCGAATGCAGCCGCTAAGCATGTACGTCATACTGTAGATGGAGAATTCAATGCTCAAATTGAGCTTAGCACGGGCCCTTAGCACAAGCCTCGTATTTGCCGCCTTTGGTTGCAGTATTGCAGCGTGTGGCGGATCAAGCGGTGGGAGTATCTTGCCCGCGCAAAGCCCCTCTCCGGTTGACACGAGCCCTTCAGCGCATAGAACTCCTGGAGCCAGTAATAATCCGGCTGTAGCGCCCACATCCTCTGCCTCACAGTTCCAGATCGTACAAGCGGCTAATGGTTATGGTAACGTTACCTCGACGCTGACATTGCAACTGCCCAAGCCGCCGACCCCGGGCAATGTGCTCATCCTGTTTGTTGAATACAACGTAGGCATTCCATCCATTCCCACGACCCCAGGATGGGTTGCGGACGCAAGCAGTAACATCTACACGCGCGTCCTTCATCACGTAGTCGCAAGCGGCGAAAGCAATTCGTATACGATTAACATTGGTGGCGCAGGCGGGTGGGCTGAAGGATACATTGCGGCGGAAGTCGCGGGGGTGGATGCGGCATCACCCGTCAACGCAACTTCGATGATTAGTGTACCGGCGGGGACAACGTCCTTCGCATTCAATGCCGGGCAGGCGGCCGCGGGGACAAAACCACTGGTCTTTCTCAGTGCTCATCAGACGCATCTTAAATGGACTTCCATAAGCGCTGGATGGACCGTAGTGGTGCAGAACCATGAGTACACGGAAGAGCTTGCCCAGGGCCCGATTCAAAGCGGCACGTCCGGGTTCAGCGGTGCGGCAGCGCTCAGTGCGCCCAGCAATTACACGGGGGCTGCAGACGTCGTGCTGCTGAACGCGCCGGCAACACCGCTGAATGTTC
>DASRSF010000058.1:0-12695 GCA_035656615.1 Vulcanimicrobiaceae bacterium
AAATGATCTGGAAAAGGCAAAGGTTCTGGGATGTTCATCCGGCGTACGGCGCGCGGTCGTGGAAACGGCGCTGCTGGCAAATCCGCACGGCAACGGCGACGAGCAGACGCCGATTGTGGTGCTGAAGTGGCGCGGAGACGGAATCTCGCCGCTTCTTACGGAGGCCCAGGAGTGAAGTACGCGGCGGCGGTTGCCGGATTGGGCTTGATTGACTTTGTTATGGGCTTCGTGCTTGCGGTGATCGCCTGTGCTATCGAACTGCCGGTTTTGCGCCGTATGCAATTTCGTCAGCACGCATATGAAGACGCTCCGCAGACGCATCAGATCAAGAGTGGTACGCCGACGATGGGCGGCATCGCGTTCGTGGTGGCGCTTGTACCGCTGCTCGCCACGTTCGGTAACCCCTTCGCGATTGGTCTGTTCTTCTTGGTAGCGGCTTGCGCGGCAATCGGGTTCGTCGACGATTACACGGCCATTCGGCGCGGTAAGAACGCCGGCTTACGCGCGCGTACGAAGTACTTGTTGACCGCGCTGGCCGCCGCGTTTTTTCTTTGGTGGATCGGTCAGTGGAGCACCACCGCGACCGACGTTCTTTTTCGAATGCCGGGCTTCACGCTGACCTGTCCGCATTGGCTGTGGTTCGTACTGGGCATTCTTGCGGTCAGCGGCACGATTCATGCCGTGAATCTTACCGACGGACTGGACGGCTTGGCAACGGGTGCGATCATTCCGCCGCTGCTCGCATTTTACGCGATCGTCGCGGTCTTTCCACTGTCGTTTTTGCCGACCGTGTTTGCTTCCGCAGCGATCGTTACGGTTCAGACGGCTGCCGCGCTGGGCATCGGTGCATGTGCCGGCTTTCTGTTATTCAACCGGCATCCCGCCAAGATGTTCATGGGCGATACCGGATCGCTTGCGCTCGGCGCGCTTCTCTCCGGCATCGCGATTCTGAGCGGCGAGATGTTACTGCTTGTGCTGGTCGGCGGCGTCTTTGTAATCGAGGCGCTCTCGGTAATCATCCAAGTGCTCTATTTCAAACGTACGGGCGGCAAGCGCGTCTTTTTGATGAGTCCGCTGCATCATCATTTTGAGCTCGCCGGCTGGCCCGAGACGCAGGTGACGTCGCGGTTTTGGCTGGCATCGATTCTCTTGTCCGGGCTTGGACTGGCGGTGGTGCGATGACGTTCGGTGCTGACGAAACGCTGCTGGTCATTGGGCTGGGCGCAAGCGGCCTTGCAAGCACGCAAGTGCTGCGCGCCCGCGGCGCGAGCGTTTACGCCACGGATGAAAAACCGCCTGAAGAATTACATGACGCACTAAACGCCGTGCATGCGGCAGGCGCGACGTTCGTGAGCCCGCACGAATTAGACCCGTTGCTGCCGAATATTACCACAGCGATTCTTTCGCCCGGCGTTCCGCTCAATGGACCGTTAGTGCGGCGGGTTCAAGATGCGAACGTTCCCGTCTACAGCGAGATTGAACTCGCGTACCGCTTATGCAAAGCGCCGATCGTTGCCGTTACCGGCACGAAAGGCAAGTCGACGACGACCTCGCTCATCGGACATCTGTTTCGTAATACTCCCCTGGCGGCCGGCGGAGCGAGCGTGCATGCGCTGGTCGGCGGCAACATCGGAAATCCGCTGATCCGCGAGGTGGTGCCGGCGCGGCCGGAGGACTGGGTCGTTGCCGAAGTTTCCTCCTTCCAATTGGAGTCCATCCGATCGTTTCGCCCCCGCATTTCGGTGCTTTTAAACATTTCGGCGGATCACTTGGACCGCTACTATTCGATGGACGAGTACGCGGAAGCCAAATACCGCATCTTCGCAAACCAGAATGAGTCGGATTTTTTCGTCGGCAACTTGGATGACGAACGGCTGCGCGAATTGAACTGGCACACCGGTGAAGGCCGGATTCACGCGCGGCAGTTGTGGTTCACGCTGGGACAGAATCATCAGCATGCTTCGATGTATTTGCGCGACGACGCCATCGTGTATACGCCCTTCAGCGGTGATCCGCGCGCGGTCGAGGTCCTGCGTTTGCGGGACATTCCGCTGGCCGGGCGTCACAACGTGCAAAACGCGATGGCCGCACTGCTCGCCGCACTGGCCGCAGGTTTCGAGCCGCGGCTGCTCGCTGGGGCCATCCGTTCGTTCCAGCCGATGGAGCACCGTTTACAGCCGGTCGCGACGATCGCGGGCGTGCTGTTCGTGGACGATTCGAAAGCGACGAATCCGGGATCGTCGATTGCGGCGCTGCACTCGTACGATCGCCCCGTCGTGCTGATCGCCGGCGGAAAGCCGAAGAACACCGATTTTACCGAGCTCGGCCGCGTGATCGACGAACGCGCGCAAGCGCTCGTCGTACTCGGGGAGGCCGCAGACGATATCGCCGCTCACGTCTATCGCACGCCGATACAGCATGCCGATTCGATGCCGGACGCGGTGCGGCGTGCAGCCGCATTGGCGCATCCGGGCGACGTGGTGCTGCTTTCACCCGCATGCGCGTCGTTTGACATGTTTTCATCCGCGGAACATCGCGGCCGCGAGTTTGCGGCCGCCGTGCATGCGTTGGCCGAACCGTTGGAATCGGGAGCGGGCCGATGAATAGTGCCGCGCGCGCCGCATCCCCGCGCGCTTCGGCACGCACATCTGCGCGCGCGTTCGTCGCGGCGCCGCCCGATACGATACTTTTCGGCGCTGTGGCGATGCTCGTAGCAATCGGTTTGGTAATGATTTTCAGCGCTTCCAGTGCGCAGGCGTATGCGGACCATCGCGACACGGCATACTATGTCAAGCATCAACTGCTGTATTTGATCGTGGGTTTGGTTCTCGCGGTACCGGCCTATCGCATGGATTACCGCAAGTTGCGCGTGTTTGCACCGTACGCACTCGTACTGTGCATTCTTTCCCTTATCGCGGTGCTCGTGCCCCACGTCGGAGTGGTCGTGAACGGCGCGCGCCGGTGGATCGGTGCGGGGATGATTTCATTGCAGCCCTCCGAGTTCGCCAAACTTGGGCTTGTGCTGTATTTGGCTGCGGTGCTCTCGGTTCGGGGTGACCGCATAACCTCGCTGGTGCGCGGGCTCTTTCCGATGTGTCTGCTCGTCTTTTTCATGGCATTACTGGTGCTTGTCGAACCGGATATGGGAACGGCAAGTTTGCTGGTCTTTACGGCATTCGCGATGTTTTTTGCCGCGGGCGCGCGGTTCGAGCACCTGCTCATGATTGCGCTTGTGACCTTGCCCCCGGCCGTGCTGATGATTCTTGCCAGTCCCTATAAACGCGCGCGCATCTTCGCGTTCGTTAATCCGTGGAGAGATCCGCAGAACACGGGATTTCACATCGTGCAGTCGTTGCTCGCTCTGGGCAGCGGCGGAATTCTGGGCGTCGGGCTGGGTGAATCGCGTGCGAAGTTCTTTTATTTGCCCGAGCAGTACACCGACTTCATCTTCTCCGTGCTCGGCGAAGAGCTGGGGCTTTTCGGAACGGTCACCGTCGTGGTGCTCTTCATCGTACTAGCGTACCGCGCGATCCGGATCGCCATCGCGGCCGAAGACCGTTTCGGTTTCTTTCTGGCCACGGGGTGCGCGGCGATGATCGTGATCCAAGCGTTCGTGAACATCGGCGTCGTTACGTCGTCCTGGCCGGTAACCGGCGTGCCGTTGCCGTTCATCTCGTTCGGCGGGAGTTCGCTGATCGTTTCGTTGCTGGCCGTGGCGCTGATTATGAATGTCGGCCGGCATCGACGCATCAACGCCGCGTAGCTGCGAGGTGGACCGGCTAGGCGGCATGCGGGTGCTTTTCGCAGCGGGCGGCACGGGCGGCCACATTTATCCCGCGGTTGCGATCGCGGATGCGTTAGCTGCTTTTGCAGATATCCGGTTCGTGGGCAGCGCGGATCGCTTGGAACAATCGATTGTCCCGGCAGCGGGTTACCGTTTGGAAACCATTTCCAGCCGGCCGCTTCCGCGCACATCACCGCTGGCGATTCCCGCCGCCGCTGCCGCCAATCTCACCGGCATCGTGCAAGCCGCGCGGATATTACTGCGCGTGCGTCCGGACCTGATCATCGCTACAGGCGGGTACGTATGCTTTCCGGTCATGGCAGCTGCAGCGCTTCTGCGAGCCGTGCGCTTGTTGCGCTGCCGGCTGGTGTTATTCGAGCCCAACGCGGAGCCCGGATTGACAAACAAAATGCTCGCTCCGCTCGTGGACGAAGTTTGGGGCGCGTTCGAAAACCCTCGCAGACGCCTGGGAAAGACGTACATTCGTACCGGCATCCCCGTACGCGCCGCGCTCAAACACCACGTCGACCGCGCCGCTGCGGCGGGACGGTTGAGGTTGGACCCGTCCGGCTTCACCATCGTGGTGGTCGGGGGCAGTCAAGGCGCGCGCTCGATCAATGCCGCAGTAGACGCGCTCGTGAAGACGCAAAAGCTACCCCCGGGCTGGCAAATTCTGCATATTACCGGCTCGCGTGACTTTGCGCAAACGCGTACCCGCGCAGGCGCGCCGAGTGACAAAAACCGGATTGTCGTGCTTTCGTACTTGAGCGATATGGCCGATGCGTATGCGCTCGCGGACGTCGTGGTGGCTCGCGCGGGCGCCTCGACCCTGGGTGAGCTGGCCGCAACCGGCGTGCCCTCGATTCTAATCCCGTATCCCTTTGCTACCGGCGATCATCAGCTGCAGAATGCGCGCGCCTTCCAGGCGGCGGGCGCGGCGCTGGTCATCGAAGACGCGAAACTCGATGACTCGGTCCTATGGACGGCGCTGCAGCAGGTAGCGCAGCCTGCGCGCCTTGCGGCAATGCGCGGCGCGGCTCGCTCGCTTGGCACGGGCGACCCGCTCGAACGCATACTCGCGCGGATTGAAACGCTCATTCCGCGAAAGAACGTGCGAGCATGAGCGGCACACTTCATTTTGTCGGTATCGGCGGGATCGGCATGAGCGCGATCGCGCGCGTTTTGCTCGCGCGCGGCGAATCCGTAACCGGCTCGGACGTGAGCGACTCGGCGATTATCGCGCAGCTCCGGGAACTGGGCGCGACGATCACGATCGGCCACTCAAACCGTAACGTAAACGGTGCGCGTGAAGTCATTGTGAGCTCGGCGATCGACCACGAGAATCCGGAATACCGCTATGCGTGCCAGGCCGGAATTCCGGTCATCGCTCGCGGTGAGATGTTACGCCGCATCATGGAAGACCGGCGCGGAATAGCCGTTTGTGGCACGCATGGGAAAACCACCACGACGGCAATGGCTGCGGCCGTTTTGCGCTCGGGCGGGATCGATGCGGGTTTGGTTTTGGGCGGAATCGACGTGCTGACCGGTACGAACGCGCACAACGGCGAGGATCCTTATTTCTTGACCGAGGCCGACGAATCCGACGGTTCGTTCGCTTTGCTCGAACCCGCGATTGCCGTGGTCACCAACATCGAGAACGATCATCTCTCCTCGGATGCGGAGCTGCCGAAGCTGGTTGCGGCATTCGATGCGTTTCTGGCTCGCTTGCCGCGGGACGGAACGGCGATCATCGGGGTCGATAATCCGCAAAGCCGCAGCATCGTGCAGTCGTCCCGGCAGGCGGCAACCGTAACGTTCGGCATCGCCGCCGACGCGTTTGTGCGCGCCGAAGATATTCGCTTTGCCGATCTCGGTTCAACGTTTGACGTTATAGCCGGAACGCAGTCGCTGGGCAGCCTGAATCTCCAGGTACCCGGCGCAATCAACATTGAAAATGCGCTCGGAGCTGTTTGCGTGGGTAGAGCGCTCGGTATTCCGTTCGATCGCATTCGCGAGGCACTCGGTCGCTTTCGCGGTGTGCGGCGCCGTTTCGAAATTGTCGCGAGAACGCCGCGCATGATCGTCGTCGATGATTACGCGCACCATCCGACGGCCATTCGCGCGACCATCGTTGCCGCGCGTCAATATCACAAGGGTCCGATCATCGTCGCGTTTCAGCCGCATCGCTATACGCGCACCGCGTATCTGGCACCGGCATTTGCCGCGGCACTTGCCGCCGCGGACGAAGTATACCTGACGCCGGTCTATGCCGCCAGTGAACCGCCCATCGCAGGAGTGAGCGAGCGCAGCATCGGTAATTTACTGGAAAGCAACGGTACGATCGTCCATTACGTAAAATATGTGCACGAGCTGCGTTCGGTGCTTGCGCGCCAGGCGCGCGAAAATGCGCTGGTGCTCATGCTCGGCGCCGGAAACATTACGAAGGTCGCCGCCGATCTGGCCAAAGACGTGAACGCCGCGTGAGCGTTGCCGCGCAATCCTGGAGCACCATCCTTACCGCACCGGATCGCGCCGCGCTTGAGGAAATCTGCGGCGAATACGTGCGGTTCGACCAGCCGCTTGCCCCGTACACGTCGTGGAAAGTCGGCGGACCGGCCGACGCATGGATCGTGGTTGAAAACGAAACGGTGCTCACCGGCATTATGCGCTTCTGCGCGAAACGCCGCGTACCGTGGTTTGTCCTCGGAAGCGGCAGCAACTTGCTAATTGGCGACGGCGGCATCCGTGGACTGGTGCTGCGCCTTGCAGGTGAGTTTGCGGCAATCGACGTTACAACGCAGGATGATCGCGTTATCGTGCAGGCCGGCGCATCGGCCGGGATGTCGCTGCTTACCGCAAAGGCCGCCTCCGCGGGCGCACTGCACATTGCATCGCTTGCCGGAATTCCGGGCAGCGTCGGCGGTTCGCTGCGAATGAATGCGGGGACCGATAAGGAAATCGGCGATTTCGTTCGTGAGGTGTGGGTGCAATCGCCGGCAAAGCCGCAGCCGCATCCGGTGACCGTGCAATATTATTACCGGCACACCTCACTTGCGCGCGATGCCGTGGTTTCGCGCGTGAGGCTGGAGTTCGAGCGCGGCGATCCGCAGGCGGTTCGGGAAGAAATGCAGCGCAGGCTGGTTCGGCGAAAGAATACCCAACCTATCGCGCAGCCGAATGCCGGATCGTGCTTCCGAAATCCGCAGGACGATAAGGCAGCCCGGCTCATCGAGGCGGCAGGCGCCAAGGGCTGGCGGGAAGGCGGTGCGGAAGTCTCGCCGCTGCACGCCAACTTCATCAATAACGTGGGAAACGCCACCGCAAAGGACGTCGCCGTCCTGCTTGCGCGGGTGCGGCATGAAGTCGCCCAGCGTTTCGGCATCGAACTGCAACTCGAAGTACATCTTGTCGGTGTATTCATAGATAATGACCAAGAAAGACGCTAAGGTCGCCGTCGCCATGGGCGGGACGAGCGCGGAACGCGAAATCTCGATCCAAACCGGATCGGGCGTTAAGCGCGCGCTGACCTCGCTGGGCTACCAGGTTCAGTCCTTCGACTACGATGGACGCTTCATCGAAGCCGTGCGTGAATTCCAGCCGGACGTGGTGTTCAATGCGCTGCACGGACCGGGTGGCGAGGACGGCCAGATCCAAGGGCTTCTGGACTACTTGGGAATCCCGTATACGGGCAGCGGAATCGAAGCGGCCGCCTTGGCGATGGACAAACATCTCACGAAAAAACTATGCGCGGCCGAAGGCTTGCCGACCGCGGCGTGGGATCTGTTCGATTTAACGGGCGGAACGCTGCCGCTGCTTCCCGGTTCGCTCGATTTGCCGCTGGTGATCAAACCGCGCTTCGAGGGAAGCAGCGCCGGCGTCACGATCGTGCACACGCACGAGGAGTGGAGTAAAGCGATGCTCGCGGCGGCCCAGGAGTACACCGAAGTCTTGGCCGAGGAGTTTATTCGCGGTCACGAATTTACGTGCGCCGTTTTGGGTGAAGAGGCGCTGCCCGTCGTGGAAATCATCGCCAACCGCGACGGCTTCTACAGTTACGACGCCAAGTACGCCGCGGGCGGAAGCACGCATATCGTTCCGGCCCGAATCGGCGAAGACTTAGCCGCGCGAATGCAAATGCTCGCGCTCTCGACGCACCGGCTGCTCGGCCTGCGCGACTACTCGAGAACCGATTTCATCGTGAGCCCGGAGGGACGGCCCTACATCCTGGAAATCAACGCGCTGCCGGGCCTCACGCCGGCCAGCTTGTTGCCGGAAGCTTGTAATGCCGCCGGAATCTCATTCGAAGCGCTCGTCGACCGACTCATTGGATATGCGCTGGGCCGCGCCGGGGAACGGGTTCTGGCCGAATAACGGTAACGTGAGGACCCCAGCCTGCGTTAAGCGTAATACGCAACTCTGTAGGTATCGCATGAAACGTGTATGGATTGCGCTGCTGCTTGCCGCGCTCGTCTTGCCCTGTAGTCTACCAACGCGCACCGCCGCGCAGGCACCCGCTGCCGTGCAGCCGACGCTTCCGCCATATCAATCGATACCTCCGGTTCGCGTGCTGGGTATCGTGCGCCGTGTTTTTCGTTCGCACAGACCGCCGCCGACGTACGAAGTGTACACGATGGTGCGCTCGCAGATGACCAACTATGGTTATCCCGATCCGCTCGGTTCGTATACGACCAAGTATTGGGTGCGCAACACGGACCGCGCTGCGTTGACACGGCGCATCTTCCGGGACGATTACGAAGGCGATCTGGTGTTTCAGCGTCCCGAACTCAATGAGGCTACAGATCCCGGCCCGCCGACGGCGGACGTCTTCGCGCCAGCGCCGATCCGTCAGCATCCCAACCCGCTCTCGTACGTTCCAACTCCGGAGCCGTCCGCGGATACAAACCGCACCATTGCCGCGGTCGTTGCCATCGGCGAATCGGATTACGACGTACCGCAGCTCACCGTGGAAGGCAATTTGCTTCATCTAATGCTTCGGCCGCGCCGCGACCCGGAGCGAAACGTGCTGCGCCAGATTTGGGTGGACAAGCACTCGTACGAGTTGCGCAAGATCATCGCGCATGACCGCCTCTTTACCGACGACCAAGGCGTGTTTCCGGTAACCTTTACCTACACGCTGGGGTATTTGCAAGGCGTGCTGGTCATCACGAAGCTGCATGGCATCGTGGAACCGCGGCTGGAACGCGACGGGACCCAAACCGTCTATGACGGCGACGGACGGACGGTGGACTTCGATTTTGAAGACATCTCGTTCCCGGGCTCGCTTCCCAGCTGGTACTTCGATCCGCGCCAGTACGCGCAAAACAAACAGCAGGAGCCTTCGTAACGGCTGACGGCCCGGTTTGCCGGGAGCCGGCCGGGGGTTGCAGCACGCGGGCGCCGAATGTTCCGAGCTCTTCCAGGAGGAACCGAGAAACTGTCTACCACCGGAATCGTTGTCGACCGAGGCCTTGAAGGCGTCGTCGTCGGCAAAACCTTACTGAGCAACGTTGAGGGCAAAGAAGGCCGGCTAACCTTCCGCGGCTACGACATCCACGACTTGGCGCCGCACGCGTGCTTTGAAGAAGTCGTACATCTTTTGCTCTACGGAACGCTGCCCGACAAAAAGCAGCTGTCCGCGCTGAAAAAAGAGCTGGGCGCGCACCGCATGATTCCGGAACCGCTGATCAACGCGATGGAGCGCGCGCCAAAAGACGCCTGGCCCATGGACGTGCTGCGCACGATCGTCTCCGGTCTTGCGCTATTCACGCCGGTCGACCCGAAAGGCGCACATGTTTCGGACGTGCACGTCGCTATTGAACTCGTAGCGAAGGTGCCGACCATCGTCGCGATGTGGGACCGCATCCGGCGCGGACTGGAGCCGGTTGAGCCGCGCACCGATCTGTCGCAGGCCGCGAACTTTTTGTACATGTCGCGCGGCCAAGTACCGCCGGACGAAGCCGAAAACGCGATGGACACGTATTTAGTGCTGCTCGCGGATCACTCGTACAATGCCTCGACGTTTTCCGCACGCGTCACCGCGTCCACGAAGGCCGATCTATACGCTGCCGTCACGTCCGCGATCGCGACGCTTCAGGGTGAGGCGCACGGCGGCGCGGCGAGCGCCGTGGGCCGCGTGCTGCTAGAGATTGGGAAACCGGAACGCGCCGAGACGTACGTGCGTGAAGTGCTCGCGCGCGGCGAGCGGATCATGGGCATGGGCCACCGCGAATACAAGGTGCGCGATCCGCGCGCCGGCCATTTGGAAGCCGTCGCGCGCCAACTGAGCGAGATCACGGATCCCAAATGGTATCGCATTGCACGCGCGTTGGAAGACGCCTCGAATAAGGTGCTGCAAGAGACCAAGCCGGATAAGCGCATTTACGCGAACGTCGATTTCTATAGTGCGCCGTTGTTCTATAGCCTTGGATTTCCGGGAGACGAGTTTACGCCGATTTTCGCGTGCGGACGAATTGCGGGCTGGGCCGCGCATATTTTGGAACAACTCGCGGACAACCGGCTCATCCGGCCGCAAGCGACATATTCCGGGCCGCCGGTACATCCATACGAGCCGATCGAGGATCGCCGATCCAACGGAAGCGCCGCTAGCCGAAGCTAGCGAAAGCGCGAGAGATCGAACGGCAAATCGTATCGGTGTCCGTATGGGTCGCTGAAATCGAAGCGGCCACGCTCGTCGCAAGAACGTAAGGGAAAGCGGTACGTAATCGAACCCACCCAACGCTGCTCTCGAAACGTGCCGACGTCGTAGAAATCACTCGACGGTCCAAATCGTACGATCTGGTCATCGGGCACGCGGGCTCCGGTTGAAAGAATCAAAACCCCGGGTGAAAAGCCTTGCAAGAAGTTATGGTCTTCATCCGTGCGGCTATGCGCATAGACCAAGAACCCAATGGACGAGCGTGCTTGCCGTGCCATGGACGATACCATGCCGGGCGTTACGGTAAGTCCCTGAATTGCGTCCAAAAACGCTTCGTACCGGACGCGTTCGAACGGTGTTTCAACGATAACGGCATCCACGCCGGCCTGTCCGTGAGCCGCGCGAAGCGGATCGGCGGATTGGTACAATACCCACGGCGCGACCGCATACGCTCCGTGTTCATGCGCCATCGCGGTGCCCTGCGCGGCCGCCTGCTGCGCGGATGAAGCGTTAAACGCGGCTCCGCACAGCAGTGCGAGTAGTAGTGCGATCAGAGTGAATATACCACGATCGTGGGCACGCCTTGCACGCCCCAGGTCAGACGTGAAATATTTCCCGAGGTTGCGGCAACGTATTGCTTGTTATTTGCCGTGTAGGTAACTACGCCACCGGCGATGGATCCCTGCGTGTGATCCCGGTAGAGAATTTTTCCGTTCGCGCTGTTGAACGCGAGCAGGTCGCCGTTCATGCTTCCGGTCAACGTCACGCCGCCCGCGGTCGGTGTTACGCCGCCGAGCATCGGCGCGGGCGCTTTATATTGCCAAACGATTTTGCCGGTGCCGGCGCTCGTTGCGGTGAGCGTTCCGCGTGCGTCGGTATACGGGCCGGATGTGTACGATCCGCCGAAAAAGAATTCTCCGGGTACGTATCGCGTGGCGCCCAGCTTGAGCGTCGCGCACCAGTTGTCCATCGGCGTGATCAACAGTCCATCTTTTTGATCCAGCGCCGGACCATTCCACTCGGATCCGCCAAGTACGCCGGGACAAATGAGAATTCCGGCTGTTGTGGGCGCTTTGTCGAAGTTCTTGATCGGAACATCGGCCGTTTTGTACAGCAACTGGTGCGTATTGCGATCGAGTCCGTACAAGTAGCCGTCTTTCCCGGACGCTGCAACGATGGAATGGCCTCCCGAGTGCAATAGTACCGGCGCGGCCGACATGTCCCAGTCGTGGGCATCGTGCGGTACCATCTGATAGTACCAGAGCAGCCGTCCGGTTTTTGCGTCGAGCGCAACAATTGAATCGGTATACAAGTTTGCACCCGGGCGAAATCCGGAGGCAAAATCCGGAGCTGGATTGGCGACCGGGACAAAGAGTTCGCCGGTTGATGGATCCAATGTGTACGAGGTCCACATGCCGCCGCCGCCCGTATCGATCGCGCGAACGTTGCGCCAGGTTTTTACATTCGGATCATCACCTGACGCTACGGTCGTAAACGTCCACAATTTTTTGCCGTTCGAGGGATCGAACGCCATCATACGGCCTTTGACGCCCCAGTCCGAGCCCGCCGTTCCGATAAAAACCATGTTGTTCCAAACAATAGGCGCCGAACTTAAAAATTCGCCGCGCGCTCCGCTCGCCGGGTGCACGTTCCAAAGCGTTTTTCCGGTTTGCGCATCAATGGCGATGAGACCGCCGTCATCCTCGCCGCGGATTAAACGATTCCCGTCCAGAGCCGCTCCGCGGTCGACCGGGAACGGTGTTTTATCACGAGGTGTGTAAACATTCGTCCACAACATGCGGCACGACGCTCCGTCGATTGCGTACGTGTCGTTCGAAGTCGTGACGTAAAGGATGCCGTTGCGCACCAAAGGACCCGTTTGCAGCGCGCCCATTTCCTTCAGCCGCACCGAGCAGCGCCGGTGAAGCGAAGCAACGTTAGCCGTTGATATTTGATTCAGCGAAGAATAGCGTGTACTCGAAAGATCGTGATTATAACTGGGCCAATCACCAGGCGGTCCTGATTGTGCGTTTGCGCTTACAACGTTTCCCGGGCTACTGTTTGCGGTTGTGCCGCTCCCGTTACCCCCGCAGGCGGCGAGCAAGCCGCCCAGCGCAAGAGCGAGCCCAACCATGCTAATGCGATTCATACATCGTTTTTCCCGAAAATCGCACTTGTTACGTCCTTATAAGCCCCACCGCAAGCACACGCTCATTGTATGGGCGCGTCATCGGCTGTCCTTCGACAGGCTCAGGA
>DASRSF010000059.1:0-6565 GCA_035656615.1 Vulcanimicrobiaceae bacterium
ACTTCAGGAAATCCCGATCGAGCAGAGGACGGAAAGCCCGTTCGAAAACCGGGGCCAGGTAGTCGTTCACGGGATTGAGCTTCACGATGCAGACCGCGCCTTCGGCGACCATCTTGTACAAGATGTCGAGCGGAGCGATGCTCGAAATATTTCCGGCTCCGAGCACGAGTGCGACGGATGGGGGTGGCGTTTTCCGGTACCACCGGCCCGCTTGCGCTCGCGCTTGATTCGGCGTCACACCGGGCTGCATAAAAACATCGGCGTGAATGCCGCTCAGCAGCAAACGGTCGTACCTGTCGCGGGGAAAGACGCGTATGATGGTTCGCCCGCCGGCTTCTTGCCGAATTGCCGGAAGTGGCGGATGGCCATGCTGCGCGATGGATTCGAGCGTACGAATATATCGCGTTAACGCATAGAGCACAGCCCACGGTCCGGAGATCCATTCCTCGCCTTCGAGCGGCGAGCCGGGACGCAATCCCTTAGCGCGCGAGGCGGCGTGTACCCAATCGTCCGAGGCCGCGAGCACCGTTTGTTTGAGTTCGCGCATCATCGCCGCGCGTTCTGCCGCGGAAGATGCCGCCCAGCGCGGCGCCGCAGCGGCGAGTTTTTCGATATCTGCCTCGACGTGGCGTCCGGCTTGCTGCACCGCAGTATACTACTACAGAAATGAACAAAAAACGCCGAAAGGCGAAGTTGATGCCCCGCATGGGGCCACCGCAGAACCTGCGGCCCGCGGGCGCACACGACGTGAAGAAACGGTACAACCGGAAGCGCGAAAAAGAACTGCTCGAGCGCTACGAGGAATCGGCGGGCTAACGCGGCGCTTAGCAGGCGTGCGCCCGTCGGAAGCGTGTCCCGACGCCGTCCCAGGGGTATACTTCGTCGCATCGCAAGACAGGAGCGCAGCAATGAGCCGATTTCGGGCGGAGCTTACCGTAACGCTAAGCGACGGTAGAGCGGTCACTGAATATTTTAATCAGGCAGAAATGGCGTACTTCACGCGTGAGCGGATGATGGAATGCCTGAGTCGGGGCAAGCCCGTAATGCTGTTTGACGGCGAATGCATCGAAGTGGCCGCCGAACACGTTCGCTCGGTCCACGTCATGCTGCCGAACGCGATCGTCGCCTAGGCGATCAGTTCGCGTTCGACCATAATACCGCGCGGGTCGATCAGGTGCTTATTCAATCCGAGTTTATCCGCCGGGACGCCGAGAGCGTACGCTACCAGTTGCGGTAAATGAAACACCGGAAGGTCGGTACGCCCCCAGCGTGAGGCGGCGTCCTGTTGATAGCCGTCCAGCGCCAGATGACAAAGCGGACACGGAGTCAGAACGGCCTCGGCGCCCTTGTCTTTGGCCATTCGCATGTTCTGACCGACCATTGCGGCCGCGACGCCCTCTTTTTCGAGCTGAATGTGAAATCCGCAGCACCGGGTTTTACCGGCGTAATCTACGGCTTCGCCGCCCAATGCCACCACGACGTCTTCCAGCGAGTGCGGGTTGCGCGCCGACTCCCAGCCGTTAACCTTCTCGGGACGAATGATGTGGCAGCCGTAGAACGGAGCGACGCGCAGACCGTTGAGTGGACGCACGACCATGCCGGCAAGACGGTCGAGACCGATGTCGTCGATGAGCATCCATAACAGGTGACGGACCATCACGCCGCCGTTATATTTCGAGCCGAATTTGCCTAAAACGGCGTTCGCTTGAGCCATGCGCTCTTCGCTCTCGAGCAGTTCCTTGTTTGCCGCGCGCATGTGGCCTGTGCAGGTGGAGCAAATGGTAATGACGTCATCGAGCCCCAGTGTTTCGGCTTGGGCGTACGTGCGAGCATTCAGTACGCGCGCGATGTCACGATTTGTGTCGTTCACCACCGATGCGCCGCAGCACGATGCCGCCGTTAGTTCGATGAGTTCGATGCCAAGCTTGTCGGCGAGCAGCATGGTGGAATTAAAAAGTTCCTTGCACGACTCCTTGGCCACGCACCCGGGGAAGAAACCGTACCGTTTGGTTTCCGAACTATGAGAACGCTGGTGCGGATTGATTGCGCGCTCTTCGGGAAGCAGTGTAGACGACATCAGCTGACGGGGACCTCCAAGGACTCGAAAATAGTGCGGACTTCGTCGATCTTCGGGATCGGCTTGATGAACGGCGGAGGAAGCTTGCCTCTTGCGGCCATGCGCAGGGCAAGCGGCATCACGTTCACTAGCCCCCGGATATTGAAGCGTCCTATCGTGCCTTGAATTACTTCCGTTTCGGCCAGCATGCCGGTCTGCTTTATCGTCTTGTTGACGATAAGCGCGTGACGCGGGCCGCGCTCGTTCACCATCACGCGGGATTGCACGGTGGCACGCTTCACGTCGATGATGCGGTCATTCGGGTCGACGTGTTTGGGACAATACGAACACGCATAGCAGTGGGCGCACAACCACAAATAGTCTTCATTGATTTGTGCTAATCGCTCCTCACGCTTACCGTCGCGTACGTCTTCGATGAAGCGGTACGCGTACGCGATCGCGGCGGGTCCGGCAAATGCCGGGTCCACGCTTATCACCGGACAAAGCGCGTAGCAGGTCGCGCACATCACGCAGTTGGCCACGTCGACCAGTTTGCGCATATCCTCCGGGCTCACGCGGCGTTCGCGTTCATGGTCCTCGTCGCGGTCCTTTGGCTGCAAATACGGTTTTAGGCGTGTATACTTGTCCCAAAACGGGTCCATGTGGACGACGAGATCGCGCATGGGCTGAAAGTTCGGCATCGGATCCACGCTGATCGTGCCGCTTTCGTCCATGACGGTATTGCACGGCGTCTTGCACGCTAGTCCCGTCACGCCGTTGATGTTCATCGAGCACGAGCCGCAGATCGCGCTTCGGCACGACCGCCGAAACGTTATGGAGCCGTCGACTTCGGCTTTGGCGCTTTCCAATGCGTCGAGCACCGTCGTGGTTTCCGGCAAGTTGACGGCAACGACGTCACGGTGCGGGACCGTATCCGTCGCCTCGTCAAAACGAAAGATGTCGAGTTTGATTTCAGCCATTGCCTAGTGTATCCATATCAATATGTGCGTACTTCCGGCTGCCATTTGGTAATCGTCACTGCGCGTGAATAGTCCAGTCGCGGGTTTTCCCCGTTTTGCCGCCATGCCAGCGTGTGTACGAGCCAGTTTGCGTCATCGCGCTCGGGGTAATCAGTACGAGCTTGGGCTCCTCTGGACTCTTTGCGAGCCAGTGCGCCGTTGGCCACGCACATGGCAACGTCGATCAAATAATCCGTTTCCATCGTGCCGATGAGATCGGTGTTGAACGTTCTGGATTTGTCCATGACGTACACTTCTTCGTCGAAGCGCTTGCGAATTTCGAGCAGCTGATCTACCGCCTTTTGGAGCTGCTCCTCATTGCGGAAGATAAAGCAATTTTCGCTCATAACGCTGTTCATCGCGGCGCGGAGCACCGGACCCCGCGTGCCTGAAGGCTTTGAAAGCCACGCTTGGATTCGTTCCTTTTCCCGCGAGAGCGTACGCTCGGACGGGCGTACTTCGCCGACCGACTTGATGTAGTCGCACGCGTGCTTGGCAGATCGCGCACCGAAAACGATCGTTTCGAGCAGCGAATTGCCGCCCAAGCGATTCGCGCCGTGAACGCTGGGCGAAGCGCACTCGCCCGCCGCATAGACCCCGGGGATGCGGGTCGCTCCCCAGATGTCCGTCTCAATCCCGCCCATGGTATAGTGCATACCCGGGAGAATCGGAATCGGCTCGCTGATCGCGTCTTTGCCGGTTGCGTCCAGTGCCAGTTCGCGGATTTGCGGAAGACGTTCGAGTATTTTTTCGCGGCCCAGATGACGCAGATCGAGAAGAACGCAACCGTCAACGCCCCGGCCTTCGAGAATTTCGGTCCATTCCGCGCGGGAGACGACGTCGCGTGAGGCAAGCTCGCCTTTATTCGGCGCGTATTTGAACATGAACCGTTCGCCGTCCGCGTTGAGCAGATAGGCACCCTCGCCGCGCGCCGCCTCTGAAAGAAGAACGCCGTTTTCCTTAAGCGAGGTGGGATGAAACTGGACGAACTCGAAATCCATGAGCGGAACGCCCGCGCGGAATGCGACGGCTTGGCCGTCCGCGGTCGAGGCATAACCGTTCGTCGTTTTAGCGTACATGCGGCCTGCGCCGCCGGTCGCGAAAATCGTCGCTTTGGCGTTGATCAGTTCCAGTTCGCCATTGCGCATGTTGTAGGCAACTACGCCCGTACCGATGCCGTCTTCCACGCAGAGCGCGGTGCAATAATACTCTTCGTAGACCTTGACTTTGAAACGTTCCAGCTGTTCCCAGAGCGTGTGAAGGATGACCAGGCCCGTCACGTCCGCGGAATAACAGGTTCGCGGTACGCCGGCGCCGCCGAACGGACGCTGCGCGATGCGGCCGTCGGGCAAGCGGGAAAAAATGCAGCCGCGGTGCTCGAGCCAAATGATTTGCCGCGGCGCGTCCTCGCACATCGCCTCGATGGCGTCTTGATCTCCCAAGTAATCCGAGCCTTTTACGGTATCGAAGGCATGGTTTTGCGGCGTGTCCTCTTCGCGGTTGCCCAAGGCTGCATTAATGCCGCCCTGCGCCGCGCCGGAGTGGCTGCGAACGGGATGCAGCTTGCTGACGATGGCGACGTCTGCGCCGCGCTCGGCTGCTTCAACCGCAGCGCGCATGCCTGCCAAGCCGCCACCAATGACGACAACGTCGTGCTTGATCAACGTGGACCTTTCCCGGGAGGTGAAGAAGCTTTGCTTCTTTATACTACTCGGGTTTCTGCAGGCCCCACGACCTTAGTGGCTCATCTGCGGGATTTACCCGCCGATGACCTCGCCTGCCGCTTCGCGCACAGCGCCCAGTGCGCGCGCGAGTTCGCCCTGAACCCGCTCGGCCTCGGCGCGAATGGCGGCGGCAACGCAAGTGGCTTGGATGCGCTCGTTTGCCTGCACCAGTGCCTCAAGAGTGTCGGCATATTCAAAGAGCCGCACCATTGGCTGCGCGAGGTCGGCCAGTGCCCGGCTCAGGCGGTCGATGCGCGTGTCCGTACCTGCGTCTAACATCCGTGTTCCTTTCCGTTTGCGCTCACTCGCCCACGGCCTTATACGGTGCAAGGTCGGCCGGGGCTGGGGGCTGGTAAAAGCGGTACGCGTTCTTTCCGCCTTGCTTGGCGTGGTAAAGCGCCTCGTCGGCCGCGAAAAACAGTGTTTGTCCGTCGGTTCCGTCCGCGGGAAACATCGCCACACCGATTGAGGATTGCAGACCATTGCGCCGCAAAGCCGAAAGTATACGCTCCACCCCGCGAAGCGCGGCAGCGCGGTCCGCTTGAGTCATAACGACAACGAACTCATCGCCGGCGTATCGCGCGACGATATCGCCTTTACGTGCCGCGCGCTTGAGGACGCTTGCGAACCGTTTCAAGGCAAGGTCGCCCAGACTATGGCCCCCGGAATCGTTGATTTTCTTCAAGTCGTCCAAATCGAGAATCGCGAAAGCGAAGGGGCTGTCATAGCGTTCGGAAGTGTGAAGCTCGCGCTCCAGCATCTCTCCGAGCGCCCGGCGATTCGGGATTCCCGTGAGACTATCGGTCAACGCCAGGCGCTGCGTTTCTTCAAGCAGCCGGCGGGTTTCATCGTACAGACGCGCATTTTCCACTGCGATGGCCGCTTGCGCAGCGAAGTCGAGCAAGGCTCGCAGCTGGTTCTCCGTAACTGCGGCGACCGCGGGGTCGTCAACGTACAGCATACCGCGCACGACGTCACGCGCGAGCAGCGGAGCAATGCAGTACGACCCCCTGGTATCGTCCAACGGCTTGTCGGCGTCAAACTCGGATCCGAATGCAACCTGAAGGACGCCCTGCGATACGTCTTGCAGCGCGGAAGCCAGGCGATAGCCCATCGGGTTGGGCGCATGGACCACGGCGCCTGCCGCCTCGCTTTCCAGACGCCGAACGATCGTGCCGTGCTCGTCCACGTCGAAAAGGATAACGCGGTTGAATTTTAACGCTTCGCGCACGCCGCGCAGCACCATCGAAAGGATATCGTTGATGTCCAGCGTCGAATTAATTGTGGAAAACACCTGCTGCAGGACGAAGAGTTCCGCGTTTTGCTGTGCATAATCGTCGCGCTCGGCCTCGAGAATGGCAATACGCGAACGCAACCGCTCGATCTCGTGCAGGAGTTCGGCTGCCTCAGCGTCGATCAAGGCGGACTGGGCAGCCGCCGGCGACAGGTTCAAGCCCACGTTTATGGTAACGTCCCAGGCAGGCAATTACTTTAGTGAGTTCGTTCGTTCACCTCCACGTTCACAGCCAATACTCACTGTTGGACGGAGCTTGTCGCGTCGACCGCCTGTGCCGGCGCTCCGCTGATGACGGCAGTCCGGCGGTCGCGCTGACGGACCACGGCGTGATGTACGGCGCCATGGAGTTTTATTACACGGCGCGCGATTTCAAATTGACACCGATCATCGGGTGCGAGGCCTATATCGCACCGCGCGGGCGTTTGGACCGCACCGTCCGCGACGAGGCGCACGTCACGCTGCTCGCGGC
>DASRSF010000060.1:0-2372 GCA_035656615.1 Vulcanimicrobiaceae bacterium
ACGGCAAGGTCGCGGCCTTCTGAAATGTTCGGCACGCATTCAAAGAGCGTCAACCCAGTGCCAGGCTCAACGCTTGAACGATATCGCTACAGTTTTGCGGCGTAAAAAGCGTCCGGTAGCCCAGTTTGTTGGCCTCGGCGATGCGGCGCGATGCAGCGTTGACGCTGCGCACTTCACCCGATAAACCAAGTTCGCCGAACGCCGCGGCATCGGGCGCCAGGGCACGGTTCCGAAGCGACGATGCAATAGCAAGCGCAATCGCCAAGTCCGCCGCCGGTTCATTCACGCGTAATCCGCCCGCTACCGAAGCGTAGATGTCGTGCATGCCGAGCTGCAGCCCCGCGCGCCGTTCCAGAACGGCAATAATCATCGCCAGGCGCGCCTGGTCGATATTGTTTGCAAGGCGCCGCGGCGTGCCGTAACTGGTCTCACCCACGAGCGCCTGCACTTCAATAAGCACCGGACGCGATCCGACGATTGCCGCAAAGACGCAGGATCCGCTGCGCTCGGTTTGCGCCACGGCAGTACCGCGCCCGGAAAGGAACAGTTCCGAAGGATTGGCGACCTCGTGCAGTCCGTCGGATTGCATGGTGAAGACGCAGATTTCGTCGACGCTGCCGAAGCGGTTCTTGTACGCCCGCACGATGCGATAATCGCCGCTCGACTCGCCTTCGAAGTACAATACCGCGTCAACCAGGTGTTCGAGCAGCCGGGGACCCGCTATCGTCCCCTCTTTCGTAACGTGACCGACGATGAACACGGCCGCGCCGCCGCGTTTGGCGTAGGTCATCAAGGCTTGCGTGCAGTCCCGTATCTGCGTGACGCTGCCCGCGTAGGATTCCGATTCCGGCAACCACACGGTTTGGATTGAGTCGACGATAACGACCGGCGGGTTCATTTGTTCCAGCCGATCGATCACTTCGCGCAGATTCGTTTCGGCGTAGAGCAGCACGTCGGCGGATTCGCTTGCATTCATTAAACGCCGGGCGCGCAATTTGACTTGCGCGGCGGATTCCTCGCCGCAGACGTAGACGACCGGGACACTCTGCTCCCCTCGCCCGGTAAGCCTGGCCGCAAGTTGAAGCAAGAGCGTCGATTTTCCGGCGCCGGGCGGGCCACCGATGAGCGTCAAACTCCCTGGTACGACGCCGCCGCCCAGGACCGTGTCCAACTCGCGCATGCCGGTGGGAATGCGGACCAGACGCGCTTCGTCGACGGCGTGCAGCGGCACCGGTCCCCCCGTTTGGGCTGCCGGGGCCGAATGCCGTGCGGCCAGAACCCGCATTGGGCGCTCGTCGAAGCTGTTCCACGCTTCGCATTGCGGGCATCGTCCCAGCCAGCGCGGCGATTCAAAGCCGCAGCCGGAACAAAAATACACTGAGCGTGCTTTTGCCACGCTATGAAATTGCCGCCCGCCGGTGACCGGGTCCTTCGCGCGGCCTCTGCGGCAGGATGACTACGCGCACCCCAGGCACAACAAGCGCACCGTGACCAAGCGCCTGCAGATAGCAATCGACGGACCGGCGGCCTCGGGAAAAACTACGGTCGCCCGCCTCCTTGCCGAACGTTTGGACCTGCTCTACCTCGATACCGGAGCCATGTATCGAGCGCTGGCGTACTTGGCGCTTCGCACGCAAACCGATCTCGATAACGAACGCGCGCTCGTGCGCCTTTGCGAGCAGCACGCAATCCAAGTCACGCTGGACCGCAGCGCGCCGCTGGGATTTCGCATTTTTGCCGGCGCGGCCGAACTCACGCATCTGCAGCTCGAATCTGCAGAAGTGACTGCCGTCGTCTCCACGATCGCGGCGCATCCGCTGGTGCGGCAAAAAATGGTCGATGAACAACGCAAGATCGCCGCGCAGGGGCCCGTCGTGATGGCGGGCCGCGATATCGGAACGGTCGTTCTTCCGGACGCGGCCCTAAAAATTTTTCTGACCGCTTCCGTGAGTGCGCGCGTGGAGCGCCGCCGAGCGCAGCTCGAAGCTGCCGGCATCGACGTGAGCGTGCACGCGTTAAGGCAAGAAATCGAAGAGCGTGACCGGCTGGACGAAAACCGCGCCGCCTCGCCGCTTCAAAAAGCGCCCGACGCCTGCGTCATCGATTCAAGCGAACTCTCGGTACATGAGGTCGTGGACCGCATCTGTTCGCTCGTCGCGGAGCAAACCGTTTGAACGCGCTGCTCTACGACGCCGCGAGAAACTCGTTTCGTGTACTTTTCGGCATCCTCTGGCGCATGCGCGTTCACGGCGCCGAAAACGTGCCGCGCACCGGCCCGGTGATCATCGCCAGCAATCACGTCTCGTATTTGGATCCGCCGGTGCTCGGGAGTGCCGCGCCTCGCCGGATCTCGTATATGGCGAAGGAAGAAT